>NZ_JBSIUM010000004.1:0-201988 GCF_054052285.1 Pasteurella sp. P03HT | reverse complement strand
TTGTTGGTCGCAATGTCTGCTTTGTTGGTCGCAATATCTGCTTTGTTGGTCGCAATATCTGCTTTAGCCGCGTCTAAATCACTTTGATTCGCTTTTTTAGCTAATTCACCATCTACATAAGTCTTATCCGCTTTACTGTCTTGTAGTTCTTGTATTCTTGTTGTGTGTATATTAATAGTCGCAGTATTAGCTTTTATTCCCGCAGTATTCGCTTCAATTGCAGCGGTATTTGCCTTAATTCCTGCAGTATTTGCTGCTATTGCTGGATCACTTGCTAATGCAGAATTGGCTACAACACCAGATACAAATAAGGCGATTAAACTGGTTTTTAAAGTTTGACTTTTCATATTTAGACCCTCGTAACTATATTTAAATAAATAGATTTACAACTGCCATTTGATCAAACTACGATCAGTTTGTGATCACTATGTGATCAATTACACCTTATTATAACAATGGTTTTTTTGTCAAATGATTTTTGTGTAATTTCAACAAAATTTTTGATAATCATGTAAATGATTGTTTTTATTTTATTTTTAATTTTTGACAATAGGAAAAAATGCTTGCTTTTAGTAGGAATATCTTCTTATAATGGAGTATTAAACTACTCACTTGTACTAGTGAAATGAGCAGCATCAAAAAGGCAATCAAATACAAAAAAGGGGACTTAGATGATGTGAAAATAAGTGATGTTTTTTTACATTTTCCCCATATTGAATGACGTATCTCAAATACCCTACGGGTACCCACCAAATGATAATAAAAAAAGAAAAAGCATAGAGTAAAACGTTTCTTCCATTCTGAATAGAATGTTGACATTCTTGACGATGAAATTTGTTAATAGAAAGGAGAAAAAATGAGAAACTATGAAGAAAATGCACTTTCTTCTCTTTCAATTCATATTAATAAATTCAAATATAATAAAAATACAATATTATTAATTTTAAATATTATAAAAATTAAATGTAATTAATCCATTTTTGTTTTCCTTCTTTTTGATATTTAATCACATGGAATGATGAATATTAAGCCGCGTGGTCGATAACATGTTATTCAGTTATCCCAATAAGGCATTAGATTATTATGCCAACGTTCTTAACGGAAATAGTATTTCCTCATTTAATTTTTCGATTTGAATAAAAATTTAGGGGGAGAAAAGAAACCAACTTATTCATTATGCTTACTGAGGAGAGGATAAGAAAAATACATGATTGGTATTGTGTTACCTTATGGTTTAAAGTCAATTTATTGATCACATAAAATAACAGATAAGATATTCTTTTGAGTGGATAGATTTTTTTCATTAAAAAAGAGCCACATTCCGCGTGGCTCTTTTTCCTTAAAATAGAGTAGGGTTAACCTTAAAACTCGTAATTAACACCGACATTATATGCCATGCCGCCACCGTTTGTGGAGACGCCAGCTTTTGCGGCGACTTTCTCGTTAAAGCGATATCCCATACCAACAGCAACCGCGGAGCGATCACGGTAGCCACCCACTGCTGCGCTTACGTTGAATTTACCAACGTTATATGGCTGGAATAAACCTGATAAAGCAGCTTGTGTCGCGAGACCATCTTTCAGTTCTAGATGTAAATAGTCTACACGGCGGTCAAGAATTTCAATATTGGCACGGTTTTCAAGAATGGCTTTTTCGTGAATACGCAATGCACTTTCATGAATATCTAACACACTCTTGTGCTGTCTGAGCGCAGTTTCATGGATATCTAAGACTCCTTTATGATCTCTTAACGCCTTTTCGTGTGTATCTAATGTGCCTTTATGTTCTTTGATTGCGGTTTCGTGCGTATCTAATGTACTTTTGTGTTCTCTGATGGCTGTCTCGTGTGTGTCTAATGCCCCTTTATGCTCTTTAATTGCTTTTTCGTGGGTATCTAACGCACCTTTGTGCTCTTTAATTGCTTTTTCATGAGCATCTAATACTTTTTTATGTGCATTGATCGCATTTTCATGGGTATTCAATACATTTTTTTGAGCATTAATCGCATTTTCATGAGTATTCAATACATTTTTTTGCGCATTAATTGCTTTTTCATGGGTATCTAAGACTTTTTTATGTGCATTGATTGCATCTTCATGTAATTGAATGGTTGCATTATTTGCAATGGCAGAAGTGGAAAGAGCGGAAGAGACTAACAATGCGGCTAGACTTGCTTTTAAAATATCCTTTTTCATATAAAAACCTTATTTTTTAGTATTACATCTTATTTACTGCTGTATATTGGGCGAGAATCAAACTATTTTTGATAATTTTTTGATCTGCTCGCGGGTATTATTATCATTCTTATTTTGATGTCAATTTTTTTATAAAAAATGGAAATTTAATATTAAAAAATGATAACTAGATCACAATTTAATCATTTAGAAATTAAAATAAAATATGATTTTAATTATGTTTATTTTTTAATCTGATCAAATATCATTCTATATTAGAATAAAATAAATACACTTTTGGATTAAAATATAATCGCAAAAGAATTTGAATATATTATTAACAAGCGCTTGATGGGGGAAATTAAAGAACAAATATTATTCAAAATAAGATTTAAATATAATCAAAAATAGATTTAAAAATGAACATTAATGGTTTTATCCATTTAAAATATTAAATATAATAAAAGAAAAACGCCACCTTGCTTATCTTAAGGCGACGTTTTTATTGAAAGGGTAGGTTTGCGAAAAATTATTTCCAGATTTCTTCAAACTTGACTTTGGCTTTTAAGAATTTAGGCGTTGCAACAAGGTTACAATAGGTGTTTTGTGGGTTTTGTAATAGGTAGCCTTGATGGTATTCTTCTGCAGAGTAGAACGTTTTTGCAGGCAGCACTTCCGTCACAATTTTTTCTGAAAAGTGCGGTTGTAATTCTGCAATTTTTTGTTCAGCAAGGGCTTTTTGTTCCTCAGTTAAATAGTAAACGCCACTGCGGTATTGCGTACCAATATCCTCACCTTGACGGTTTAACTGTGTCGGATTATGAATAGAAAAGAAAATTTCTAATAATTTTTCATAGTTAATTACTGATTCATCAAATTCGACTTTCACCGCTTCTGCGTGGCCTGTTTCGCCTGTGCAGACTTCTTTATAAGTTGGGTGTTCAGTCGTGCCATTAATGTAACCTGAGGTGGCTTTTTCCACACCTTTAATTTGATTGAAGACAGCTTCGACGCACCAGAAACAGCCACCTGCAAAAATTGCTTGTTGAGTCATATTTTTTCCTTCTTGTTGATGTTCTTGTTTATTTTGTCGTTTTAATCGCTTTATTCTTACACAATATCCTGTTATTGAACGTGTTTAATTTGGATCAGTTCATTTTCTGAGAAGTGTTGTTCTTCTTCATCAAACACGACAGGTGCCGAAAAGTCTGGTTTATCAAATGCGATATCGCCTTCAATATTCTCTAAAATTTGACCGCGCTTGATGTCTTTAAAATTAAACAGAGTTGTGTCACATAAATGAGAAGGCACAATATTTTGCATGGCACTAAACATGGTTTCAATACGCCCTGGATATTGGCGATCCCATGTTTGTAGCATGTCTTTGACCACTTGGCGTTGTAAATTCGGCTGCGAGCCGCAAAGGTTACAAGGAATAATTGGGAACTGTTTTGCCGTAGCATATTTTTCAATATCTTTTTCTTTGCAATAGGCGAGGGGGCGAATCACAATTTGTTTTCCGTCATCGCTAATTAATTTAGGAGGCATACTTTTTAATTTACCGCCATAGAACATATTTAAGAATAAGGTTTCTAACATATCGTCACGGTGATGACCTAACGCGATTTTAGTTGCCCCTAATTCTGTTGCCGTGCGGTATAAAATGCCCCGTCTTAAACGTGAACAAAGTGAACAGGTGGTTTTGCCTTCTGGAATTTTTTCTTTCACGATACCATAAGTGTTTTCTTCAACGATTTTATAATCAACACCAATACTGGCTAAATATTCAGGCAAAATATGTTCAGGGAAACCTGGTTGTTTTTGATCCAAGTTAACCGCCACAATATCGAAATGGATTGGAGCATTTAAACGTAAATTTAATAAAATATCCAATAAAGTATAGCTGTCTTTTCCGCCTGAAAGGCAAACCATCACTTTGTCGCCATCTTCAATCATATTGAAATCCGCAATGGCATTGCCAACATTGCGGCGTAAGCGTTTTTGTAACTTATTAAAATTGTAAGTTTGTTTTTTATCTTGTTGAGTTGTTTCTGTCATTCTCTTTATTCGTCATTCGTTAAAGTCTGCGTATAGTAAGGCTTAATCAGGATTTTTCCAATAAAAATTCGTTAAGGCAGGAGGTTACGGTGGATTTTTTGTGAGTTTCTTCACTGTTAGAATGGACAAAATCCTGTATAATCAATCCAATTTTTTTGCGTAATTTATCCCCGTTGTGAGACTTTTTAATGCTTGAAACATCACAAACCATTCCCGAGTTGGTTTCTTGGGCAAGAGAGCGTGAGTTTTCTTTGAATTTATCGACTGAACGTTTAGCTTTTTTGTTAGCCATTGCGATTTATAATAATGAACGTCTTGATGGTGAGATGTTAGAGGCTGATTTAGTCGATATTTTTCGCCATATTTCGAGTGCCTTTGAGCAGTCCTCTGAAACCATTTCTACCCGTGCCAACAATGCGATCAATGAGCTGGTGAAACAGCGTTTTTTAAACCGTTTTAGTAGTGAGTTTACCGAAGGGTTATCGATCTATCGCTTAACACCATTAGGGGTGGGCGTGTCCGATTATTACATTCGCCAGCGTGAATTTTCTGCCTTGCGTTTATCTGTTCAACTTTCAATTGTGGCAGATGAAATTCAACGTGCATCCGAAGCGGCAGAAGAAGGCGGCGATGAACATCACTGGCGCCGTAATGTATTCGCCCCTTTAAAATATTCTGTGGCAGAGATTTTTGACAGTATCGATTTATCTCAACGTGTGATGGATGAAAATCAGCACAGTATTAAAGAAGAAATTGCTGAATTATTGACAAAAGATTGGCAAGCCGCGATTGCAAGCTGTGAACGTTTATTAGATGAAACATCAGGCAATCTACGTGAATTACAAGACACGTTAAATGCAGCAGGGGATAAATTACAAGCGCAATTATTACGTATTCAAGATTGTGTGATCGGTCAGGAAAATTTGTATTTTGTGGAACAATTAATTACCGATTTACAATCAAAACTTGACCGTATTATCAGTTGGGGTCAGCAAGCGATTGATTTATGGATTGGCTACGATCGCCACGTGCATAAATTTATTCGTACCGCAATTGATATGGATAAAAACCGCGTGTTTTCACAACGCCTACGTAATTCTATTCATCATTATTTTGATCAGCCTTGGTTTTTATGGACGGCGCAAGCAGAGCGCTTAGTGGATTTACGTGATGAAGAATTAGCATTGCGCGAGGAAGATGCCTTAGGTGAATTGCCAGAAGCATTGCAATATGAATCTCTGGCGGATTTACACGATCAAATCGTGGAACATATGCAAGGCTTATTAATTGATTATCGAGAGCATAACCGCCCAATTAATTTAAGTTTAGTGTTAAAAGAACAATTAGAACATTACCCTGTCACAAAACATTTCGATGTAGCACGAATTATCGTTGATCAAGCCGTCCGTTTAGGTTTGGCAAAAGATGATTTAAGTGGTGTTTATCCGCATTGGGAGCCAATCAACCAACGTGGCGCGGAAGTGCAGGCTCATCCAATTGATGAGTATAAATAAGTGCGGTAAGTTTTAGCGAAATTTTATCAATAGAGAACAAACCATGACAGACAATCTTCAAGATCTTATTCCAACTAAATTGGCAGCGGCGATTGCCAATCCGCTCTTTCCTGCTGTGGATAGCCAATTGCGTTCAGGCAGACACATTAGTCTTGATCAATTAGACAATCACGCATTTTTAATGGATTTCCAAGGTGAACTGGATACGTTTTACCGCCGTTATAATGTGGAGCTGATTCGTGCGCCAGAAGGTTTTTTCTATTTGCGTCCAAAAGCAACGACACTGATCGCGCGTTCTGTGCTGACTGAGCTTGAAATGTTAGTGGGCAAAGTGCTGTGTTATCTCTATTTAAGCCCTGAGCGTTTGGCCCAGCAAGGCATTTTCAGCACGCAAGAAGTGTATGATGAATTATTAAATTTGGCGGATGAAAACAAACTCTTAAAAGCAGTCAATCAACGTTCTTCGGGTTCTGACTTAGATAAACAAAAATTAGCAGAAAAAGTGCGTGCAGCATTAAGCCGTTTACGTCGTTTAGGTATGATTCATACGGTTGGCGAGCAAAATAGCGGTAAATTTACGATTTCAGAATCGGTCTTCCGTTTTGGTGCAGAAGTGCGTTCAGGCGATGACCCACGAGAAGCACAATTACGCTTAATTCGTGACGGGGAAGCCGCAACACCAGACTCTTTAGCATTAGAACGCCAAGCTAACGCAGAAAGTGCGGTCGAAAATGAAGAAATTGAAGATGAATTAGATGATGAGGAATAAAGAGAATGTCTGAAGAATTAGCCCTTGAAAACATCGAACAAGCAGAATCTGTTGTTCCTCAAACTGCCTTTAACCAAGCTCACCATGTGCCGCGTGGTAAATTCCGTTCATTAACCTTAATTAATTGGAACGGTTTTTTTGCACGTACTTTTGATTTAGATGAATTAGTGACAACACTTTCTGGGGGGAATGGTGCGGGGAAATCGACCACAATGGCAGGCTTTGTAACTGCATTGATTCCTGATTTGACGTTATTACATTTCCGTAACACCACCGAAGCAGGCGCAACTAGCGGTTCACGTGATAAAGGATTGCACGGTAAATTACGTCCAGGTGTGTGTTATGCGGCATTAGATACGATCAACTCGCGCAATCAACGTGTTATCGTGGGTGCACGACTACAACAAGTGGCAGGGCGTGACAAAAAAGTTGATATCAAAACGTTCTCCATTCAAGGTTTAGCCTTATCTGAAAATCCAACGACTGTTTTCACTGAAATTGTCGGTGAACGCCAAGCACGTGTGCTTTCATTAAATGAATTAAAAGACAAAATGGAGCAGGCGGGCGCACAATTTAAGCAATATCATTCGATTACGGATTATCACGGAATGATGTTTGATTTGGGGATTATTCCTAAACGCCTGCGTTCCTCTTCTGACCGTAGTAAATTCTATAAATTGATTGAGGCTTCTCTTTACGGTGGTATTTCAAGTGCGATTACCCGTTCTTTACGTGACTATTTATTGCCGGAAAACTTAGGCGTGCGTAAAGCGTTCCAAGATATGGAAAGCGCATTGCGTGAAAACCGTATGACTTTAGAAGCGATCAAAGTGACTCAATCTGATCGTGATTTATTCAAACATTTAATTACTGAAACCACCAACTATGTGGCCTCAGACTATATGCGTAATGCCAATGAACGTCGTGGCAATATCGAAAGTGCGGTGCGTTTTCGCCAAGATTGGTATAAAGCCAAAGCAGAACAACGTTTTTCTCAACAACGTTTAGTTGAGTTAAGTCGTGAATTGGCAGAGCTCACAGAAAATGAAAAAACATTAGAAGTGGATCACCAAAGTGCAGTTGATCACTTAAATTTGGTGCTTAATGCGTTACGTCATCAAGAAAAAATCTCACGTTATCAAGAAGATGTTACGGAAATTGTCGAGCGTTTAGAAGAACAAAAAATCGTTGTTGAAACCGCAAATGAGCATTTAGAAGAAGCACAAGTGCAAGTTGAACAAACCGAGCAAGAAGTGGATCAAATTCGTGCGCAATTAGCGGATTATCAACAAGCATTAGATGCGCAACAAACCCGTGCATTGCAATATCAACAAGCGATTGCAGCACTTGAAAAAGCAAAAACCTTATGTGGTTTAGCAGATTTAAGTGTCAAAAATATTGATGCGTATCACGAGGAATTTGAAGCGCATGCAGAAAGTTTGACGGAACAAGTGCTTGAACTTGAACATAAAATGTCAATTTCTGAGGCAGCAAAAACTCAATTCGACAAAGCCTATCAGCTTGTATGTAAAGTGGCGGGAGAAATTCCTCGTTCGGCTGCATTTGAGCAAGCAAAAGAATTGTTACGTGAATATCCAAGTCAAAAAGTACAAGCCCAACAAACTCCACAATTGCGTGCTAAGTTACACGAACTTGAACAACGTTATGCTCAGCAACAAAGTGCGGTGCGTTTATTAAAAGATTTTAATCAACGTGCAAACTTAGATTTAGCGACTGCAGACGAGTTAGAGGAATATCACGCAGAACAAGAAGCGCTATTGGAAGATGTGAGTGCAGAATTGTCCGAGCAAGTGGAACAACGCTCAACATTACGTCAAAAACGCGAACAATTGACCGCACTTTATAACGAAAATGCACAAAAAGCGCCAGCTTGGTTGACTGCACAATCTGCACTTGAACGCTTACAAGAACAAAGCGGACAGATGTTTGCAGATGGCCAAGATGTGATGAATTTTATGCAAGCGCAATTGGTAAAAGAGCGTGAATTGACTATTGAGCGTGATCAATTAGAACAAAAACGCCAACAGTTAGAAGCGCAAGTTTCACGTTTAAGCCAACCAGATGGTTCAGAAGATGCACGTTTGAATGTACTTGCAGAACGTTTTGGTGGTGTGTTGCTTTCAGAACTTTATGATGATGTGCCAATTGAAGATGCGCCTTATTTCTCTGCACTTTATGGCCCAGCACGCCACGCAATTGTGGTGCGTGATTTAGAAACCGTCAAAGCACAATTAGAACAGTTAGAAGATTGCCCAGATGATCTCTATTTAATTGAGGGTGACCCAGCGGCATTTGATGACAGTGTGCTGTCTGCACAAGAACTTGCGCACGGTGTAGTTGTACAAGTGTCTGAACGTGAATTGCGCTATTCAAAATTCCCTGAAATTCCATTATTTGGACGTGCAGCACGTGAGAAATATTTAGAAGAATTACAAGTTCAACGCGATGAAGTGGCAGAGCAGTATGCACAACGTGCATTTGATGTACAAAAATGTCAGCGTCTACACGAACATTTTGGTCAATTCGTAGGCTTACATCTTGCATTAGCTTTCCAGCCAAACCCAGAAGAATTAATGGCGGAAATTAGTCAACAACGTAATGAAATTGAGCGTGAATTAAATAACTTCAGCACAACTGAACAGCAATTACGCCTGCAATTAGACAGTGCAAAAGAGAAAATGCAACTGTTGAATAAAATTCTACCGCAGTTAGCATTGCTTGCTGATGAAAGTTTAATTGATCGTATTGAAGAATGTCGTGAGCAATTAGACATTGCAGAGCAAGATGAGTTATTTATTCGTCAATACGGCGCGACGTTGTCACAATTAGAACCGATTGCGAATACCTTACAAAGCGATCCAGAAAATTATGAACGCTTAAAAGCGGATTATGAGCAAGCTATTTCTCAACAAAAACAAGTTCAACAACGCTTATTTGCGTTGGCTGATGTAGTACAGCGTAAACCGCATTTTGCTTATGAAGAACGTGTTCAATCTGAAACCTCAGAATTAAACGAACAATTACGTGCACGACTAGAGGAAATGCAGCAACAGCGTGAACTTCAACGTGAACAGCTACGCCAAAAACAAGTGCAATATAGTAATTACAACCGCGTATATATTGAGCTACAAACGTCATTCAACAACAAAAATCAAATGTTACAAGAGTTGTTGCAAGAAGTTGGTGAGTTAGGTGTGAGAGCCGATGAAGGTGCAGAGGAGCGTGCAAAACAACGCCGTGATGAATTACATCAATTATTATCAACGAGCCGAACTCGCCGTTCACAAGTCGAAAAACAATTAACTTTAATTGAGAGTGAAGCAAATGGCTTAGCCGCGCGTATTCGTAAAGCAGAGCGTGACTACAAAACACAGCGTGAATTAGTAGTTGCTGCAAAAGTGAGCTGGTGTGTGGTGATGCGTTTATCTCGTGGTAGCGATGTGGAAAAACGTTTAAATCGTCGTGAGTTTGCTTATTTATCTGCGGATGAATTACGTTCAATGTCGGATAAGGCATTGGGTGCATTGCGTACTGCCGTGGCTGACAATGAATACTTACGCGATAGCCTACGCTTATCAGAAGATAACCGTAAGCCAGAAAATAAAGTCCGTTTCTTTATTGCTGTGTATCAACATTTACGTGAGCGTATTCGTCAAGACATCATTAAAACCGATGATCCAATCGATGCAATTGAGCAAATGGAAATTGAGTTATCTCGTTTAACCGATGAATTGACACGCCGTGAGCAAAAATTGGCGATCAGTTCTGAAAGTGTGGCGAACATTATGCGTAAGACCATTCAACGTGAACAAAACCGTATTCGTATGTTGAACCAGGGCTTACAAAATATTGCCTTTGGTCAGGTGAAATCGGTGCGTTTAGTAGTGAATATTCGTGACACCCATGCAATGTTGCTGGATGCGTTATCAGGTACACAAGAAGACTATCAAGATCTCTTCACGGATAATCGAATGACCTTCTCAGAAGCCATTGCGAAACTTTATCAACGTTTGAATCCGCATATTGATATGGGACAACGTACAGCACAAACCATTGGTGAAGAATTGCTTGATTATCGTAATTATCTCGATCTTGAAGTGGAAGTGTATCGTGGTGCAGATGGTTGGTTGCGTGCAGAAAGTGGCGCATTATCAACGGGTGAAGCGATCGGTACAGGTATGTCAATCTTGCTAATGGTGGTACAAAGCTGGGAAGAAGAATCTCGCCGTATTCGTGGTAAAGATATTGTGCCTTGTCGCTTATTATTCTTAGACGAGGCGGCACGTTTAGATGCGAAATCCATTTCAACCTTGTTTGAATTGTGTGAGCGTTTAGATATGCAATTACTTATCGCCGCGCCTGAAAATATCAGCCCAGAAAAAGGAACAACCTATAAACTGGTGCGTAAAATTGCTGGCAACCAAGAACACGTTCACGTGGTTGGTTTGCGTGGATTTGGTGCAACAGCGTAGTTAAAAACAAGAAAAAGTGCGGTCAAAATATTAAAAGTTTTGACCGCACTTTTGTTTGAAATCGCGTGGATATATGATTTCTATCTCTGAGGGAAAAGATTATAATCATCCCCTCTTAACATTTTTTAAAGGAAGTAAAAATGCACAATCTTATTATTGCTGTTCTGTGTAGTGTCGCGGTTTCAGTTTTACTGAAAGTTGCGCGTCAAAAAAATATTGTTATACAACAAGCCATCGCATTCAATTACATTGTGGCTCTTGGGTTGTCTTATTTCTTACTCAAACCTGATTTTAAAGGATTAGGTTTCACCGAGTTCGTGGTGCAAAGTGAAAATGCGCCCGTGTTTTTTGCATTGGGTATTTTATTGCCGACGGTGTTTATCATTATGTCGAAAGCAGTTGAGTTTGCGGGCATTGTTCGTTCCGATGCAGCCCAACGCTTATCGTTATTTTTGCCTATCGTTGCTGCCTTTTTAATTTTCGGTGAACAACTAAGCCAAGCTCGTTTAATTGGCATTATTTTGGCATTCGTGGCGTTGTTCTGTTTATTAAATAAACCGATAGATACAGAGAACAATGTCAAAGGTATGATCGGACTTATTTTAGTTTGGTTTGGTTACGGCATTATTGATATTCTATTTAAACAAGTCGCGAAAAGTGGCGGCGCATTCCCAGCAACGTTATTTATTTCTTTTGTGTTAGCGGCTTGTGTGATGTTTGGTTATTTATTGCTTAAACGTGAAGTGTTTACAGTGCCAAGCTTTGTGGGCGGAATTATTCTCGGCGGTTTAAACTTTATGAATATTCTGTTCTATATTAAAGCGCACCAAAGTTTCAGCGAAAATCCAACATTAGTTTTTGCGGGAATGAATATCGGTGTAATTTGTTTAGGGACAATTACTGGTGCGTTAGTGTTTAAAGAAAAAATAAGCAAAATCAATGGAGTAGGGGTAGCTATTGGCATTTCAGCTATTTTCTGCTTATTCTATTTAGATAAAATCATCAATTAACCCTCAAATTTATGATAAGAGCCGCACAAAAGTGCGGTTTCTTTTTTCTCAATTTTCTCGGTTGTGTTAAAATCGCTTTTATTTTCAATTGAGTTTTCCTATGTCCACAACAGGTGATTTCAGCTTTTTTATTTACGATTATGAAAGTTTTGGCGTCAATCCAGCCTCCGATCGTCCTGCCCAATTTGCTGGTATTCGTACTGATATTGACTTCAATATTATTGGCGAACCCGTCATGTTGTATTGCAAGCAAACTAACGATTATTTGCCTGCGCCAGAAGCTGTTTTAGTGACGGGTATTACACCACAAGAATGTAATGAAAAGGGGATTGCTGAACCCGAATTTGCTGAGCGAATTTTGAAAGAATTTAGCCAGCCAAATACTTGTGTAATGGGATTTAACAATATTCGTTATGATGATGAAATGGCCCGTTATACGTTTTACCGTAATTTTATTGACCCTTATGAATACAGTTGGAAAAACGGCAATTCGCGTTGGGATTTGTTAGATCTTGTACGTGCTTGTTATGCACTTCGTCCTGATGGCATTAATTGGGCTTATGATGAGGACGGCATGCCATCATTTCGCCTGGAAAAATTAACGCAAGCAAACGGCATAGAGCATAGTAATGCGCACGATGCCATGGCGGATGTTTATGCAACGATTGCAATGGCAAAACTGATCAAAGAAAAACAACCAAAACTCTTTCAGTTCTTCTTTGAAAATCGTGGTAAAAAAGAAATTGAAAACTTAATTGATGTGACAAATATGACGCCTTTAGTCCATGTGTCAGGGATGTTGGGCAATTATCGTGGCAATACCGCTTGGGTTGCGCCAATAGTATGGCATCCTACAAATAAAAATGCCGTGATTGTTTGTGACTTGTCAGCCAATCTCGATAATTTATTGACAAAAAGTGCGGATGAATTACGTCAGAATTTATACACGCCCAAAACAGAACTTTTAGAGAAAGGAATTTTGCCTGTTCCATTAAAACTGGTTCACATCAATAAATGTCCAATTTTGGCGCCTGCTAAAGTGTTATTACCAGAGAATGCGCAACGCTTAGGAATTGATAGAGCATTCTGCTTGCAAAATCTACAACGTTTAAAAAACTCCGCCAATATTCGTGACATTGTCACAGATATTTTTACCAATGAAGATAAGGTGTTTGAACCGAGTTTAAATGTAGAAACTGAATTGTATAGTGGATTCTTTGACTTTAGCGATAAAAACAATATGGCGATTTTGAGAACCTTACCAGCAGATAAACTTGCTGATCATGGTTTAGCATTCAAAGATAAACGTATCCCTGAATTATTATTTCATTATCGAGCAAGACATTATTTCGGTACATTAACACGTGCAGAGCAAATCAAATGGCAAAAATACCGCCATAAGAAACTCGATCAAAGTGCGGTCGAATTTGAACAAAGTTTGCAGCGTCTAATTGAAGAGAATCAAAACCATCCAGAGAATTTGGAGTTATTACAGAAAGTTTATGAATATGGTGCAAAATTATTGGCATAAACAGTGATAACGCTAAATAATCCAATATATTTATTCACATAACATCTTAGATTTTACGTAGCGCAATCAATATAAATAAAGCTATAACGAAAGAAACGTTACGGCTTTTTTATTTTCTTTTAACCCCTAAAAAACAAATCTATATTTAACTTTAGCTTACATTTTGAATTTATCAGGGTATAAGTACATGAAAACATCTGTGACAAGGCTTACGAATAGCTGATTGAGTCTTGGTTAACTAGTAAATGTGACTTGTGTATAACTGTGTGATTTATTTAATCCGTAGTTTCCGCTAACCTGATAACTAATTTCGCATAATGTATATTATGTTAAATTAAATGGTGATGTGACGTAGTGTCGATATGCTCGTTACTCTCTTCTAATAAAATGAGATATGCAGACATATTTTGTAATATATGAAGGGATGATATGAAGGAACAAAAAGATTATTTTGTGATTGGTATCACATGCTCTTCTTTATCTATTTCATTCAGGACAGGAATAATCGTAAAAAATAATAAGCAGCCTTAATGGTCATCCTTAAAATATTTTGATAACGCTACGTAAAATCTGATACATAAATCGAATTATCCTACATCAGATTTTAAAATCTGAATTTAGAATAACACCATCCATTTTGTGACGTTGTAGCAAAAAATATATTGAATGTTAAAAAGATGTTCTGTTTTATGCTTTTAATCGAATATATTGATATTGTTGTGTGACGTGTAATGAAGAGTGACCATCACAAAAATGGATTAAAACATGCAAGTGAATACATGCCCTATTTCACAAAACGGTTCCTCTTTTAGCATATTTTTTATTCTGTTAATTTGACATTCTGTCCAAAATCAGTTTAGTATGAAAAGGTCTAACACACTTTTGAGTTAGATCATTCCTTAAAAATTAATGGAGGTATTTATAAATGAGTAAAGAATTCGATAAAAAACGTGATGAGTTATTAAGCGAGATCCGTGATATCTTAGATAATGCCGAAGCACTTTTCGATGAAAAATCTAAAGCGGGTGCTGATGAACTTAAAAAACTGAAATCGAATCTTGATTCACGCGTTTCTACATTACAGAAACAGTTTGGTTCATTAAAAGAGGATGCAGTAGCAGGAACAAAAGAAGTTATCAAGCAAACTGATGAATTAGTGCAAGATAACCCTTATAAAGCAATTGGTGTTGCTGGAGTGATTGGTTTATTGTTAGGTGTCTTAATCTCGAAGAGATAAGTCTTTACCACTGTAAAAGGCTACACATTGTAGCCTTTTCTTGTAATTTAGGACGATAAATGCAAATTTTACAGAAAATTAAAAATATTACGTTAACTTCCCTGGAACTTGTTCAGGTTCGTTTAGACATGGCGAGAGTTGAACTTATTCAACAGAAGAATTTTCTCGTAACTTTATTAACTGCATTATTCTTAATCTTAATTTTATTATTAGTTTCATTTATCAGTTTATTGTTTGGCTTAAATAGTATCATTGACCCCGAGATTAAACATCTGGTTTTCTTTGGTATTAGTGCAGGTGCTTTCTTCATTATTTTGATTTTGTTGCTTGTGATGCGTAATACTGTAGCGAAACAGCGTAATTTCATGGTGACTACCCTAACTGAAATTAAAGGCGATATTCAAGCATTAAAAGGGGCATTGGGTGTTCAAGCCAAGAAAGAACATAACGATACGGAGCTTTTATGAAAACAGAATTGGATGAAGAAAAAGAATTATTAATGATGAAAGGTGATGCTTTGCGTATGAAACTTTATGGATTAAGTAAAAAGCCTAAACCAGATAATTCGTCTTTTTTGACAGATTCTGTGGCACAAATCGCCTCTTCACTAAATCGACCTGTTGTACGTTCTCTTGCTGTTTCTCTTTTGAGTAAAAAACTGTTGAGCTCAAAATTCTTAGCCTATTCAGCATTAGGTGCAGCGGCGTTGTTCTTATTAAGTAAGGGCGATAAAACAGAATAAACAATAGGCTGAGATCAGCGCATTGAGCAAAAAGAAAAAAGGCTAGTAACATATCTAGCCTTTTTTATGATGAGAATGTTATTTTTTTCTTTCTACCCATTGATTATCAAGATAATCAACAATCCATTTTGTTGCTTTACCATTCTTTTCTGACGTCACATATTGGCGTTTTTCTTTACGGCTAAAACGGACAATCGCTTCATTGCCTTCTGGGTCTTGTTGTGGAGCATCCGCTAAATAACGTAATTTTTCAGGTAAACGATCACGATACAATGCTAATTCAGCCACTTTAGGTGCGCGTGTTTCACGAGATTTCGGGAAATTATGTGCAGACATAAATACACCACTTGCCCCATCACGCAACACAAAATATGCATCAGATTTCTCACATTTTAATTCAGGGAAATGCGTGGGTTCTTCTTTCGGTGGCGCAACTTCCCCATTTTTCAAGACCTTACGTGTGTTATCACAGCTTGTACACCCCATATATTTGCCGAAGCGGCCGAGTTTTAAGTGCATATCAGAACCACATTTATCGCATTCTACGATTGGGCCATCATAGCCTTTAATTTTAAAACTCCCCTGCTCTAATACATAACCATCGCAATTTGGATTATTGCCACAAATATGAATTTTACGTTGTGGATCAATAATATAGCTGTCCATAGCAGTACTGCATTTTGGACAACGTTTACGCTCCATTAATGCTTTTGTTTCAGATGCATCGTCTAGTACATTCAACAATTCCGCTTCAGGAATCAAATTCACAGTGGTTTTACAACGCTCTTTTGGTGGTAACGCATAGCCAGAACAACCTAAAAATACGCCTGTGCTTGCTGTACGAATTGCCATTTTACGCCCACATGTTGGGCAATCTAAATCTGTTGGTACTAAGCTATTTGGTTTCATTCCGCCTTCAAGCTCATCTAATTCTGCTTGAGTTAACTTTTCGGAAAAATCTTTAAAGAATTGATTGAGCTCGGTTTTCCAATCTTTCTGACCATTTGCAATTTGGTCTAAAACATCTTCCATATTGGCAGTAAAGTCATAGTTCATTAAATCAGCAAATGAGTGATTTAAGCGATCAGTAACAATTTCCCCCATTTTCTCAGCATAAAAACGGCGGTTTTCCACACGCACATAGCCACGCTCTTGAATGGTCGAAATAATTGCCGCATAAGTCGATGGACGACCAATGCCACGTTTTTCTAATTCTTTAACTAACGCGGCCTCACTGAAACGCGCAGGCGGTTTGGTGAAATGTTGTTCGGGTAACACTTCTTTTAAATTCAATTTATCGTTAACAGAGACATTTGGTAGTACTTGGTCTTCCGCACTTTTACTCATTGCAGGCAATACTTTTGTCCAACCGTCAAAACGTAAAATACGCCCTTTCGCTTTTAATTCATAATCTCCCGCTTTTACTGTCAGCGTTGTGCTGTCATATTGTGCTGCAGGCATTTGGCAAGCGACAAATTGGCGCCAAATTAAGTCATATAAACGAATCGCATCTTTTTCCATACCAACCAAGCTCTCTGCCGATGTATTCACATCAGAAGGGCGAATCGCTTCGTGCGCTTCTTGAGCATTATCTTTACTTGAGTAGAAATTCGGTTTTGCTGGCAAATAGTGGTCGCCATAATGTGACTCAATATAACCACGCACCATATTTAAGGCATCTTGGCTTAAATTAGTTGAATCGGTACGCATGTAAGTGATGTAACCTGCTTCATATAAGCGTTGCGCTAACATCATGGTTTTCTTCACGCCAAAGCCTAAACGTGTACTTGCCGTTTGTTGTAAAGTTGAGGTAATAAAAGGTGCTTTTGGTTTAGAGCTTGTCGGTTTGGTTTCTAATTCTGAAACAACATAATCCGATTTTTGTAAGAAATCGACCGCACTTTGAGCATCTTTCTCATTTTTAGGATCAAATTTCTTACCTTTAAATTGGGTCACTTCTAAGCGAAGTTCGTCTTTTACTTGAGTTTGAGTAAGAACATCGACTTCCCAATATTCTTCTGGTTGGAAAGCTTTAATTTCACGCTCACGTTCTACCAGAAGTTTTACTGCAACAGATTGCACACGACCAGCAGATAAGCCACGCGCCACTTTTTTCCACAATAATGGCGATACCATAAAGCCCACAACACGGTCTAAGAAACGACGGGTTTGCTGTGCATTTACGCGATCTAAATTAAGATGTTCGGGATTATCAAATGCTTGTTTAATTGCATTTTTAGTAATCTCATTGAACACCACGCGACTGAAACGCGAATCATCACCACCGATCACTTCGCGTAAATGCCATGCGATCGCTTCTCCTTCTCTATCCAAGTCGGTTGCGAGATAAATGTGATCTGCTTTTTTAGCGAGTGATTTGAGTTCCGAAACCACTTTTTCTTTACCAGGTAAAATTTGATAATTGGCTTTCCATTGATGATAAGGATCAATGCCCATCCGTTTTACCAGTGCATTGCGCTCTTTTTCTTCTTTAATTCTGGTTTTTTCTTCTACACTTAATCCTTTTGTTGAGGTCGGTTTTGCTTTTTCACCTGAACTGGTGCCGACTGCTGGTAGATCACGAATATGACCAACACTGGATTTGACCACATAATCACTACCCAGATATTTATTTATCGTCTTTGCTTTTGCAGGCGACTCGACAATCACTAAGGATTTACTCATTCTATTACCCAATTTACTCAAATTTATATAAAATAGTGGCTATATTGCTAACTATCTGCGATAAGGTCAACTCTTTTTTTTAAAAAGGTCTATAAATGGATAAACTCAATGCAATTTCGGTTTTCTGTAAAGTGGTTGAAACTCAGAGCTTTACGCAAGCAGCCGCACAACAAAATATATCAGTTGCGATGGCAAGTAAATTGGTTTCGCAGTTAGAAGAACAACTCAAAACACGTTTATTACAACGTACAACTAGGAAAATTTCCCCAACAGAAGCGGGACTCCTCTATTATCAACATTGCAAACCCATTTTAGTTGAATTAGAAGATGCGGAATCCAGTATCAGTAACTTATCCACATCATTACAAGGAACACTAACCGTTTCCGTTCCTCGTGATTTTGGTTTACTTTTTATTACGCCTAATCTATCGAAATTTATTCAGACGCATCCCAATTTACATATGGAAATTGAATTTAATGATCGCCTCGTCGATTTGGTTGCAGAAGGCTATGATATTGCGTTAAGAATTGGTGCACTCCAAGACAGCTCTCTCGTTGCGAAACGCATTGCGTCTGTTTCTACTCTCTTGGTCGCGTCACCTGCGTATTTGGCTAAACATGGAACCCCAACTTCACCAGAGGCACTTCAACACCACGATTGTCTTTTATATAAGGCAGCAGGGAACCAAATTTATTGGGAATTTTATAACGGTAAACATCTCCAGCGGTTAAAAATGCGATCAAAATTAGTCTGCAATAATGGCTTAACGTTAGCAGAACTCGCCAAATCGGGTTTAGGGATTATCAATACGCCACGTTTTTTTGTAGAACAAGCATTACGCAATGGTGAGCTCGTTGAAATCTTGCCAGAATATCATCAGCAAAAATTAGATATACATCTGGTTTATCCTCATCGTCGGCATTTGCCTGCAAAAACAAAAGCCTTTATCACTTTCATTCAAGAATTAAGACTTTGTGAAACAGAAAATAACAGTTAAGGGGTTGGTGCATTACATCATGGTTAAAGGTGCAACCAAATTGGCTCACAATGTTCTGGTAAAATAAGCGACTGTCCTAACTCAATCCATCCACAAGGGAAATGGAAATCTGACCCCACTGAGCTTAATAAGTGACTTTCCTTTGCCCATTTCGCTAATAATAAGCGTTGATCTTTTGTTTGCCCACAGCCCGCTACTTCTATCGCATCACCATCCCATTGTTTAAAATCTGCGATCAGTTTTTTCACCCATTTCGCCGTCATTGTATAACGTAATGGATGTGCTAATACCGCGAATCCCCCCGCTTGATGAATGGTCTCAATGGCTGTTGGAATATCACACCATTGTGCTTTTACATAGCACGATTTACCTTGCGATAGATATTTCTTGAATGCCTGATTTTCGTTAGCTACTTTACCAATTTGCACTAATAAACGGGCATAATGTGCACGCGTAACCTCACCTGTTGCTAATTTTTTCGCTTCTTCAAAGGCATTTTGCACACCAACTTTCGCGAGTTTTTCACCAATTCCCACCGCTCTTTGATGACGTAATTCTGCTTGTCGGTTCAAAAGTGCGGTCATTTTTTCACAATTTTCATCAAAACCTAAGCCAACAATATGGATAGCTCGATTTTCCCAATTTGTTGAAATCTCTACGCCCGTAATTAATTGAATACCTTGTTGGCTTGCGGCTTGTTTTGCTTCAGCGATGCCTGAAATCGTATCGTGATCGGTGAGCGCTAAAACATTCACGCCTTTTTCCGCAGCTCTGTTCACAACGGCTGTAGGAGATAGCATACCGTCAGAGGCTGTACTGTGGCAATGCAAGTCATAAATTGTTGTCATGTTCTATTCCTAAATAAAAAGTGCGGTTATTTTTCAAAAATTTTCCGCACTTTATGAATAACTGGGGAGCATTATTTGATGGCTTCGACCAGTTGTTTAATTAAGTTTGGCCCGTGATAAATCAAGCCAGAATAAAGTTGCAACAACTCTGCCCCAGCATTGATTTTTTCTTTGGCATTTTGCACGCCATCAATTCCGCCACTGCCAATAATTGGAATATTGCCTTTCAATTCTTGATGTAAACGCGCGATGATTTCGGTGCTTTTATGCTGTAATGGTTTTCCGCTTAATCCACCTTGTTGTTCGGCATTTTTAAGACCGTTCACCGTATCACGAGAAATCGTCGTATTGGTTGCAATCACACCATCCATTTTGTGACGTTGTAGCGTATCAGCGATTTGTATCAACTCTGCTTCGGTTAAATCTGGTGCAATTTTCACCGCAATTGGCACATATTTATTATATTGTTGAGTTAAAATTTGCTGTCTTTCTTTTACGCCTTGCAATAAATCGTCTAATGCATCGCCATATTGTAACTGACGTAAACCAGGTGAGTTTGGTGAAGAAATGTTGATTGTGATGTAATCTGCGTAGTTATAAGCTTTATTTAAGCAGAAAATATAATCCGCTTTGCCGTTTTCGACGCTAGTAAACGTATTTTTACCAATATTAATGCCTAAAATACCGTCGTATTTTGCTTGTTTGACATTTTCAATCAGATAATCAATGCCGTAATTATTGAAACCGTTACGGTTAATAATGCCCTCTGCTTCAGGTAAGCGAAATTGGCGAGGTTTCGGATTGCCGTCTTGCGCCAATGGCGTCACTGTACCGACTTCAATAAAACCAAAACCCATTGCAGCAAAACCGTCAATCGCGTCACCGTTTTTATCCGCGCCTGCAGCCAAACCAATCGGATTTTTAAACTGCAATCCCATTACTGTTCTTGGTGAGCCTGTTGGGCAAGCTAGCATCATTTTTAAAACGGGATTTAAAGGAGATTTTCCAATAACTTTTAAAGTTTGAATAGTAAGATCGTGTGCTTTTTCAGCATCAAGGGAAAAAAGTGCCTTGCGGACTAATGAATACATACTCGTTTATCTCTCTGGATAGTTTAACTGTGAATACGCACTGAATTATACGCTTTTCAACATAAAAAGTAATGAAAAAATTCTATTATTTTGAGTTAATTAAGTGAGAAACGGATAATAAAAAAGTGCGGTCAAAATTTTACTTTTTTAACCGCACTTTTTATTGCTATGAATTATTGCAAGGCTTTTTCGATTTTTTCGTATAAATCACGAGACACATTTTCGACTTCGCTGATACGCTCTAAACCACGTTTCATCAAGGTTTGACGCTGACCATCATAACGAGAGAAACGAATTAATGGCTCAATTAAACGAGAAGCCACTTGCGGGTTGCTTTCATTTAAACGGATAAGAATATCGGTCAAGAAACGGTAGCCTGAACCGTCAATGGCGTGGAATGCTTTGAGGTTTTGATTTGCGAAACTGCCGACTAATGAACGTAAACGGTTCGGGTTATTAAAGTTGAAACTTGGGTGATCCATTAATTTCATTACATTTAATAACACATCTTCATCTGGACGGGTTGCTTGTAATGCAAACCATTTATCCATTACTAAGCCATCGTGCTGCCATTTGCTTTCAAAATCTGCTAATAGCGCATCACGACAAGGCAATTGTGCTTTGGTTGCTGCACTTAATGCTGCTAATGTGTCTGTCATATTGTTCGCATAGCTATAATGTTTGTTCACAACATTGTTGCCGACAGTGGTATAAGCTAAGTAGCTCACACACAGATTACGCAGACCACGCAATGCAATATCTTCTGCAGTCACACGATATTCATCTAAACGAATTTCGTTATACACTTTCAATAGTGTTTGTTTGAGGCTTTCTGCAATGGTGCGCACCATAAAATCACGCACTAATGTCATTCCCTCTGGGTCGATAGTTTTGAATAGCTCTGCAAATTCAGTAACTTTCGGTAAAGTAAGAATTAAGGTGGTAAGTTCTGGGTTTTGCTGATAATTGTCTAACACTTGATACAACTCTGCTAAGATTTCAGCTGAAAACTCAAGTGTTTTACCTTGTTGGTGACGGGTTAAGTTACGACGTAACTCCATCGCATAAAGCATTTGTGCAACGTCCCAACGAACAAAGTGATTTTCAGCGTGACGAAGTAAAGTTACTAATTGTGCAGTGCTGTATTCATAATTTAATTTCACAGGCGCAGAAAAATCACAAAGCAATGCAGGCACTGGCTTGCTCTTAATGTTGGTAAAGGTGAAAGTCTGCTCTGCTTGTTTCACATCTAAAACTGGATTAACCGCTTCGCCCTCATTTTCTAATGCGAATGGCGTGCCAGATTTATCATATAAAGCAATTTTTAATGGAATGTGTAAGTTCACTTTTTCCATTTGATCTGCTGTTGGCGGTGTCATTTGCGAAACGTGTAAAGAATAGACCGCACTTTGCTCGTCATAGCTATCAGAAATTGTTAATTCTGGCGTACCCGATTGACTATACCAATGACGGAACTGCGTTAAATCAATGCCTGATGCACGTTCCATCGCAGAAACAAAGTTTTCACAAGTTGCGGCTTTACCGTCCTGTTCTTCCACATAAAGACGCATACCTTTTTGGAAACCTTCTTCACCTAATAAGGTATGCATCATACGAATCACTTCCGCCCCTTTTTCATAGACTGTCATCGTATAGAAGTTATTCATTTCAATGACTTTTTCTGGGCGAATTGGGTGTGACATTGGGCTTGCATCTTCGGCAAATTGTGCAGTACGCAATAAACGCACATCTTCGATACGTTTGCCTGAGCGAGACCATAAATCAGAGGTGAATTCCTGATCGCGGAAAACTGTTAGACCTTCCTTCAAACTGAGCTGGAACCAGTCACGACAAGTAATACGGTTACCTGTCCAGTTGTGGAAATATTCGTGAGCGATTACGCTTTCAACCGCTAAATAATCTTCATCAGTGGCTGTTTGTGGATTGGCGAGCACAAATTTTGAGTTAAAAATATTTAACCCTTTGTTTTCCATTGCGCCCATATTGAAGAAATCTACCGCCACGATCATATAAATGTCTAAGTCGTATTCTAAACCAAAGCGATCTTCGTCCCATTTCATAGAACGTTTTAAGCTTTGCATTGCCCAATCAGCACGATCTAAATTGCCACGGTCAACATAAAGTTCAAGTGCAACTTCACGTCCACTTTTCGTGATAAAGGTGTCTTTTAATAGATCAAAATCCCCTGCCACTAAAGCAAATAAATAGCTTGGTTTCGGGAATGGGTCATTCCATTCAACCCAATGGCGACCATCTGGCAAATCACCGCTCGCAATACGGTTACCATTTGATAATAAATAAGGGTATTTGCTTTTTTCTGCTGTAATTTTTGTGGTATAGCGAGCAAGCACATCTGGACGGTCGAGCATATACGTGATTTGACGGAAACCTTCTGCCTCACATTGTGTACAAATGCCCTCACCTGATTGATATAAGCCTTGTAATGACGTATTTTTCTCAGGTTGTAAGATTGTCACAATCTCTAATTCAAACTGATTGTCTTTTAATTGGCTTAAATCTAAGGTTAAATTTTCGCTATCTTGCTTAAATTGTTTGAAATCTTTGCCATTTAATTTAATGGTCGAAAATTGGAAACTATGACCATCTAAACGTAATGTTTTTGCTTCTGAATTTAAACGCTCATATTGGCTAGTTGCGGTAACGATTGTTTTCTTAGGATTGAGTTGAAAATCAAGGAAAATATTGCTGACAGTGAAATCAGGCGCTTTATAATCTTTTCTATATTTTGCTTTAGCTTGCATAAAAAAACCTATTTCTTTTTTCGAACTGAAAAACTTAATTAGGATATGACTTTATACCTCAAGTTGCAATCAGATTTTATCTCGTCAAACCTTAACCAAACACTAAGCAAACGTTTGCTTATTGCTTATAGTGTGCTATCCTACGCACGTTTTTATTTTTGGATTTAATAAGGAACAAAATGTCAAACACCACCTCTCCAACACAACCTCAAATTGCCATTGTGATGGGTTCAAAAAGCGATTGGTCAACAATGCAAGAAGCCACTCAAATTCTTGATGAATTACAAGTGCCTTATCACGTTGAAATCGTTTCGGCACACCGTACTCCAGACAAACTTTTTAGCTTTGCAGAAAGTGCGGTCGAAAAAGGTTATAAAGTGATTATTGCAGGTGCAGGCGGCGCAGCACATTTACCAGGAATGATCGCCGCAAAAACATTAGTGCCAGTGTTGGGTGTCCCAGTAAAAAGCTCAATGTTAAGTGGTGTGGATAGTCTTTATTCTATTGTGCAAATGCCAAAAGGTATTCCAGTAGGCACATTGGCCATTGGCCCAGCAGGTGCTGCAAATGCTGGTTTGCTAGCCGCACAGATTTTAGCAGCGTTTGATAGCGCACTTTTACAGCGCTTAACGCAGTTTAGAGAAAATCAAACAAATGTGGTATTGGACAATCCAGATCCACGTGTTCAATAATGTTTTAGGGCGGACGATTGTTCGCCCTGTCTATTTTTAATTTTTCCAACTGGTTTTTATTTTATGCAAAAAAGTGCTTTATACCCTACTGTTTATGTTCTCGGAAATGGTCAACTTGGCCGTATGTTACGTTATGCTGGTGCACCGTTAGATATTCACGTGCAGCCACTTGCCTTTGATGCATCTGTCTTTGATTTACCACAAGACAGTATTATTACCGCAGAAATTGAACGTTGGGAAAAAACACCTTTAACAGAAATGTTAGGCAATCATAAGCTGTTTGTGAATCAAAGCGTATTTGCAACGTTAGCTGATCGTTTGTCACAAAAATCATTGCTTGATGAATTGGCATTATCGACCTCACCTTGGTGCTTATTAAAAGAAGAAAATCAATGGCAACAAGTTTTTGCTGATGTAGGTGAAAAAGTGGTTGTGAAACGCCGTATGGGCGGTTATGACGGTCGTGGTCAATGGATTGTGGATCAAACTAATACGCAAGTCATTACACAAGATTTATATGGCGAAACCATCGCTGAAAAATTCATTCCATTTGATTACGAAGTGTCTATTGTAGGCGCGCGTTTTAGAAATGGCGAAACACGTTTTTATCCAGTTACGCACAATTTACAACAAAACGGGATTTTACGTTATAGCGTCGTTGATACAAATTTCCCTCAACAATCACAACAACAAGAACAAGCTGAAGCCATGTTAGGCAAAATTATGCATAAGCTAGATTATGTTGGTGTAATGGCGATGGAATGTTTTGTCGTGGGTGATCAATTATTAATTAATGAACTTGCGCCACGTGTTCATAACAGTGGTCACTGGACACAATTAGGCTGCTCTATTAGCCAATTTGAATTACATTTACGTGCATTATTAGACTTACCAACGCCAGAACTAAAACCAATTGCACCGAGTGTAATGGTGAATTTAATTGGTACGGAACATAATGTTAATTGGTTGAATACACCATTCAGCCAGCTACATTGGTACGGCAAAGAAGTGCGTCCGGGGCGTAAAGTTGGACATATAAATTTAACTCACCCAGATAAACAAGTGTTAATTACTTTACTTGAAAAATTACGTAAAGAGTTACCTGATGATTATCAATCTGGTTTAAATTGGGCGGTTGAAAAACTAAAATAATTCAATTTATTACCGCACTTTTAAAACATTATCTAAACAACTGAATTAATTTTTAAATTCCTTTGATCCGAGCTTGATAATATTTGCCTCGTGCAGTATAACTAGCTCACTATGACTAAACACAACAATGTAAGGATTTAATTATGTTTGAAAATATTACCGCAGCACCCGCAGATCCGATTTTAGGCTTAGGCGAATCGTTCAAAGCTGAAACTCGTGATAATAAAATCAATTTAGGGATTGGTGTTTATAAAGATGCTAACGGTAACACACCTATTATGAAAGCTGTCAAAGAAGCGGAAAGACGCTTATTTGAGCTTGAAATGACCAAAAACTATTTGGCAATTGATGGTGTAGCAGAATTTAATGCACGTACAAAAGAATTATTATTTGGTGCAGATTCTGAAGTGGTGACACAAGGTCGTGCGAAAACTGTACAAAGTTTAGGTGGTACAGGTGCGTTACGTATTGCAGCTGAGTTCATCAAACGTCAAACAAAATCACAAAATGTTTGGATCAGTACGCCAACTTGGCCAAACCATAATGCGATTTTTAAAGCAGTTGGTATGACGATTCGTGAATACCGTTATTATGATGCAGAAAACAAATGCTTAGATTGGGATAATTTAATCGCTGATTTAAGCAATGCGGGTGAAGGCGATGTTGTATTACTACACGGCTGCTGTCATAACCCAACGGGTATTGACCCAACACCTGAACAATGGCAACAACTTGCAGAATTATCTGCGAAAAATGGTTGGTTACCACTCTTCGACTTCGCATACCAAGGTTTTGCGAATGGCTTAGATGAAGATGCGTTTGGTTTACGTACTTTCGTGAAAAATCACAAAGAATTATTAGTTGCTAGCTCGTACTCGAAAAACTTCGGCTTATATAATGAGCGTGTAGGTGCGTTCACTTTAGTAGCAGCAACAGAAGAAATTGCAGCAACTGCATTAACACAAGTGAAAACTATCATTCGTACATTGTACTCAAACCCAGCTTCTCACGGTGCAACCACAGTATCTATGGTGTTAAAAGATGATCAACTTCGCCAAGAATGGGTGGAAGAATTAGCGGAAATGCGTGATCGTATTAAAACAATGCGTAGCCAATTTGTAGAGTTATTGAAAGAATTTGGTGCAGATCGTGATTTCAGCTTTATCATCGACCAAAACGGTATGTTCTCGTTCTGTGGCTTAAATCCAGAGCAAATGGACCGTTTAAAAGACGAATTTGCTATTTATGCAGTCCGTTCTGGCCGTATCAACGTGGCGGGTATCACTGAAGATAACATCCGTTACTTATGCGAAAGCATTGTGAAAGTACTATAATTTTCTGACGATAATAAATAACCGCACCTTAAAAGTGCGGTTATTTTTTTGAGAGTTTTTCTATTTTTGACCTAGCGTTACCAACGTTCTAACGCTTCCTGATCGCTATCACGACTTTCAATCCAGCGTTCGCCTTTATTCGTTTGTTCTTTTTTCCAGAATGGTGCTCTGCTTTTCAAAAAATCCATAATAAATTCGTTGGCTTGGTAAGCATCGCCACGATGCGCAGAACTGACGCCCACTAATACGATTTCATCACCAGTTTGCAATAACCCTACTCTGTGAATCACAGAAACACGTTGAATATCCCAACGCGCTTTCGCTTGCGCCACAATTTCATTTAAAGCCTTTTCAGTCATGGCTGGATAATGTTCAAGATACAGGCTAGATACTTCATCTCCTAGATTCAAATCACGCACTTTACCTACAAAAATGACCGTTGCTCCCACTGAATTCTGTTCAGATAACCAACGATAGACTGCATTCTGATCAAAAGGTTGTTCTTGAACGGCAATTTGAATATCGTTCATTTAGCCCCCTGTAACAGGTGGGAAAAATGCGATTTCATCGCCCGATTTGACCGCACTTTCTAATGGCATCAAGGATTGATTAATTGCGACCAATAATTTGCCTTTTTCTAACGCTAACGCCCAGCGGTCACCTTTTTCGACAAGATGTTGACGAACTTGCTCTGCTGTTTCAAACGTCGCAGGTAATTCCAAACCATCAACGCCAATTAATTCTCTTGTTTGTGCAAAAAATAAGATTTTTAACATTGTATTTCCTTATTTCGCAATAAAATGACCCGATTTCCCACCGCTCTTTTCTAATAAGCGGACTTGCTCGATCACAATATCTTTTTGTACGGCTTTACACATATCATAAATGGTTAATGCAGCAACGCTTGCTGCCGTTAAAGCTTCCATTTCTACGCCTGTTTTACCACTTAATTTGCATAAACTTTCAATACGAACCTGATTACGTTCCACAATTGGTGTCAAGCTGACTTCAACTTTTGATAATAACAATGGGTGGCATAACGGAATTAAATCCCAAGTCCGTTTTGCAGCCTGAATCCCCGCAATACGTGCAGTGGCAAATACATCACCTTTATGATGTTGACCTGACATAATCATTGACAAGGTTTCTGGTGACATTGTCACGAATGCTTCTGCTCTTGCTTCTCTTACTGTATCCTGTTTGGCAGAAACATCCACCATATTGGCTTCGCCCTGGCTGTTAATATGGGTAAATGTACTCATAAATTCTCATTAAAAGTTAGATAATCGATGAAAGTGCGGTTAAATTTCTGAAAATTTTAACCGCCAATACTCGCTAAATTTGCCCGTACACCACTATCACCATGATGTAGGAAGTGATGTTCACGTTTGCCTTGTAACGCAGAATAAATGCGCGCTTGTAATTGAAGTTGTTGATCGTCTGATTGTAATAAATCGCGTAGCTCAATCCCTTCTTCACCAAATAAACAAAGGTGTAATTTACCTTTTGCAGACACTCTCAAACGGTTACAACTTGCACAAAAGTGTTTTTCATAAGGCATGATCAAGCCTATTTCACCCACATAATCTGGGTGTCTAAAGACTTTTGCTGGACCGTCTAATACCCCTTTAGATTGGAGCGTCCATCCTGTACGCAATAATTTATCTGCTAACACTTGACCAGACAAATGATGTTTTTGGAAGAAACTATCCATTTCACCAGTTTGCATTAATTCGATGAAACGCATTTGAATAGGTTTATCTTTAATCCAAGCTAGGAAACTCGAAAAATCACGGTCGTTTAAATCTTTCATTAACACCGAATTGACTTTAATTTTTCGATAACCAACCTCAAAAGCACGCTCAATGCCACGCATGACGTCATCAAACTTGTCCACACCAGTAATACGATGGAACATTCTTGGATCAAGACTATCAATACTGACATTAATTGAAGTCACACCAGTATCCTTCCAAGCAGCGACCTCTTTTGCCATGCGAAAACCATTTGTTGTTAATGCAATTTGGTTAATTCCCTCTATTTGTGCAAGGGTCTCCACAATAGCTAAAAAGTCTTTACGTAAAGTAGGTTCTCCCCCTGTAATCCGTACTTTTTCTGTCCCCATGGCAGCAAAACTGTTGACAACACGATGAATTTCATCGCGAGTCAGGAAACTTGGCTTATTGGCTTCAGGCTGATAACCATTAGGCAGGCAATAATTACAGCGGAAATTACATACATCTGTAATTGACAGACGTAAGTAATAATACTGACGTTGGAAGGCATCGACTAAACGATGATGCTCAACTTGCTTAATTGGAATAGATTGCATTTTACACCTTTCTAAAACATGAGAGGATAAACCGTTTCCAGCGTATCCCTGAATAGCCTCTTCTGCTATTGGCATTACAACCATATTTAAAAAAACGTAGGTTAGTAAGCTCGGAGTTATGCGATAATAAGTGAATCAAATTGTTACCCAGTATTGTAAAAGATATATTCAAACGATTGCAAACAAATAATATGATCTAGCGCATAAAATAGAAAAATTCTTTAAAATCAATTATATAAATTATTATATAGCGTGATTATATACTACCCAAAATGGTGTAGAAACGAACTTTATCATCTGTCATATGTCTGTATTAAATAGACACAAAAGGAAAATAACATGCCAGAATTAACACGTCATCAATATGAACATCTAGACAGCATACAGCGTATTGTCGCCATTGGTGGCGGACACGGTTTAGGTCGTTTAATGTCAGCATTGAGCTTTATGAAAGAACGTTTAACGGGTATTGTGACTACCACTGACAATGGAGGCTCAACTGGTCGAATTCGTTTAAACCATGGTGGTATTGCATGGGGAGATTTACGTAATTGCTTAAATCAAATTATTACCGAACCGAGTACAGCATCTGCTTTATTTGAATATCGTTTTTCTGGTCATGGTGAACTAGCGGGGCACAATTTAGGCAATTTAATGCTCAAGGCACTAGAAAACATGAATATTCGCCCTATTGAAGCCGTGAATTTAGTCCGAGATTTGTTACGTGTAAAATCACATATTATCCCCATGTCAGAAAGTCCTGTTCATCTCGCCGCGGTCTTACAATCTGGAGCTAGCATTGTTGGTGAAGTCAGCATTGATAATCTCACTGAGTTACCTAAATCTATTTTTCTTGTTCCTCTTGTTCCTGCAACACCCGAAGCAGTGAATGCTTTGAAAGAGGCAGATGTAATTTTGTTTGGACCTGGCAGTTTTCTCACCAGCATTCTACCTCCGATTTTACTTCCCGAGATCATTCAAACTTTAAAGCAAAGCCAGGCAAAAAAGATTTTTATTGATAATTTGGGGGTTGAACATAGTCCTGCCGCGGCATTGACCTTATCTGATAGAATTAATTGGATTCATGATACGGTGGGTAAAGCGATTATAGACGGCGCGATTGTCTCAACAAATGCAGTCGATTTTTGCGAAAAACTGAATATCAATGTGATGGCTCGTCCATTACAAGCAAATGATATCACTTATCGACATGATCGTACGCTACTTTCCAAAGCTATTGATGAATTAGTCGGTGAATTATAAACCGTCCCTTAATACGTCTGAATTTCAACCGCGCGTATTAAGGAACACGACTGACTCATGTTAAATCCGTCTGGCTTGCCAATATTTCTTTGACCAATAAGGGCTATTGAGCGATGAGTAAATCACGCCACCTTTTGTTGAGGCATGCAAGAATAAATTATCTTTGACATAAATCCCCACATGGTAGCCATTTGGGCCTCTTCCTGTTTTGAAAAAAACCAAATCCCCTGTTTGAATATCCGTTTTCGTGATAAATTTACCTTGTTTGGCTTGTTGTGAGGTCATACGAGGTAACGCAATATTAAAACGTTCTAAAAAAGTTTTTTGTACAAAACCAGAACAATCTATCCCTTTTCTACTCTGTCCACCTAAGCGGTAAGGTGTCCCTGCCCATTCTCGTTGTTGTTCACTAAGTAATGTGATCACCATAATGGGATCAGTTAATTGCCCTTGATAATGAATAGACTGCGAACCTGATTGAGTGGAACTGCCACAAGCGGAAAGCAAGACAGCACCACTTAAGATCATCAATGCTTTTAAACAATTTTTCATTTTTTGCTCTTATAAAAAACTAAAGCTATCCAAGGTTTCCCGTGGATAGCTTAATAAATAGCTGAATTGAGAAATTAACTTTTCACTTTTGCTCTTTCGACTCTTGCACGGAGCTTCTGACCAGGTTTGAAAGCAACAACTCGACGAGCCGAAACAGGAACACTTTCACCTGTTTTGGGATTTCTGCCTGGACGAGATGCTTTATCACGTAGTTCAAAATTGCCAAAACCAGAGAGTTTAACATCATCTCCCATCTCTAAAGCAACGCGAATTTCTTCAAAAAAGTTTTCAACCAATTCCTTCGCATCACGTTTATTCAAATTAAATTTCTCGATTAAGTTGTCTGCTAGTTCTACTTTGGTCAATGTCATAATTTAATCTCTCAAATAAGCATTAAAACGTTGTTTTAACTCAGATAACACAACAGAAACCACCGCGTTGATATCATCTTCCTCAAGGGTTTTTTCATTGTCTTGAATAATCAAGCTAATTGCTAAACTTTTGTGTCCTTCAGCAACCCCTGTACCTTGGTATACATCAAATAAATTGACTTGAGTTAATTTATCACCCGCTACCTCTCGACATACGTCAAGGATATCACTTGCCGCTACGGTATCCTCAACAACAAGCGCTAAATCACGTCGGTTGGCAGGAAAACGAGAAATTTCTTTAGCTTGAACTACATTACGCGTTGCAATAGCATTCCACAATATTTCAAAAACGATTGCTTTACTATTTAACCCAAGCTGTTTCGCTACATTTGGATGAATGGTGCCAATAAAACCAATTTCTTCATTATTCAACATAATGGCTGCCGATTGACCAGGATGGAGCGCTGGATATGATTTTGCTACAAATTTAACCAAATTACCAGCTTTTGTTAAGGATAAAATGCTTTCTAAATCCCCTTTGAGATCAAAGAAATCAACACTTTCTGATTTTCCAGTCCAATGTTCAGATTTTTTCGCACCAGTAATCACTGCAGACAAGACAAATTCTTGGCGAACACCAAATTCAGCATGGCTATCAGGCACAAAGCGTAAACCCGTTTCAAATAAACGAACACGTGTTTGTTGACGGTTTTGGTTGTATTGCACCGCACCTAATAAACCGCTTAACAATGATAAACGCATTGCGGACATTTCTACAGAAATTGGGTTTGGCAACACAAACGCTTCTTGTTGTGGGTGTAATAGACCTTGTACTTTTGGATCAACGAAGCTATAAGTAATGGCTTCTTGATAATCCGCATCCACAAGTGCAGTCTTAATACGCGCTAAATCTAAATCCGCTTCTTTGTGTTGACGCATACGTAAATGGGCTAACGGTGCATGGTTTGGAATGCTGTTATAGCCATAAATACGCGCGACTTCTTCAATTAAATCTTCTTCGATTTCAATATCAAAACGCCAGCTTGCTGAGGTCACTGTCCAAACCTCATCTGCGTAGCTAACTTCTAGACCTAAACGTTGGAAGATTTCAGTCACAGTTTCAGTTTCAATAGAGTGACCAAGTAATGCATCTAATTTTTCACGACGTAATTTCACTTGATTTAATTTTGGTAAAAATTCATCGCTTTTCACTTCGCAGATTTCACCCGCTTCACCACCACAAATTTCAATTAAAAGTGCGGTCGCTCTTTCCATTGCTTTGTGTTGTAATTCAAAGTCCACGCCACGTTCAAAACGGTGAGATGAATCAGTGTGTAAACCATATTGTCTGGCGCGACCTGCAATCGCTAATGGCGCAAAGAATGCAGCTTCTAAAATAACGTCTTTCGTTTCTGCATTTACACCACTGGCTTCACCGCCAAAAATCCCTGCCATTGCTAATGGGCCCTGTTGGTCTGCGATTAATAAAGTATTTTCTTTTAATTTTGCAGTTGAACCGTCTAATAACACTAACGCTTCACCGTCTTTCGCCATACGCACTTGTACTGGCTGCGCAACTTTCGACGCATCAAAAGCGTGCATTGGTTGACCAAGCTCTAATAAAATATAGTTGGTAATATCAACCACAGGATCGATTGAACGGATACCACAACGGCGTAATTTTTCTTGCATCCACATTGGTGATTGTGCTTTAACATTCACATTTTTCACCACACGTAATAAATAGCGTGGGCAAGCTTCAGGGGCTTGTAATTGAATCTCAACTTTGTCTGCAATAGTTGCTTTAACTGGCTCAACGTGCGGTGCAGTTACAGCAAGTTTGTTTACTACGCCGATTTCACGTGCGATACCCGCCATACTTAAGCAGTCTGCGCGGTTTGGTGTTAAGCTAATTTCTACCGCATTGTCATCAAGTTTTAAATATTCACGTAAATTTGTACCGATTGGCGCATCTTGCGGTAATTCAATGATACCGCTTGATTCAACATCAATACCTAATTCACTGAATGAGCAAAGCATGCCTTCGGATGTTTGTCCACGTAATTTGGTTTTCTTGATTTTAAAATCACCTGGTAATACTGCACCATCTGTTGCGCAAGCCACTTTTAAGCCTTGGCGGCAGTTTGGCGCACCACAAACGATATCTAATAAGCGCTCACCGCCAACATTGATTTTTGTTACGCGTAATTTATCTGCATCAGGGTGTTGAGCACATTCAACAACTTCACCAACAACTACGCCAGTAAAATCGCCAGCGACTTTTTCAACCCCATCGACTTCCAACCCTAACATCGTGATTTGGTCGCATAATTGTTCAGTGCTAATCGCGGGATTTACCCATTCACGCACCCATAATTCACTAAATTTCATTATTTCTACCTTAATTTTGTCAGAACCTGTTCAACAAGTTCATTAAATCTATAATCGAATTACTTAAATTGTTTTAAGAAGCGTAAATCATTTTCAAAGAATGAGCGCAGATCTGTGACATTGTAACGTAACATGGTTAAGCGCTCTACTCCCATTCCTACTGCGAAGCCTGAATATTCGTTTGGATCAATACCGACATTACGCAAGACATTAGGGTGTACCATGCCACACCCTAACACTTCCAACCATTTACCGTTTTTCCCCATTACGTCAACTTCAGCTGATGGCTCAGTAAATGGGAAATAAGATGGGCGGAAACGCACTTGTAAATCTTCTTCGAAGAAAGCACGTAAGAAATCATGAAGCAAACCTTTTAACTCCGTAAAGTTTGCTTTTTTATCAACATATAATAATTCGATTTGGTGGAACATAGGGGTATGTGTTTGGTCATAGTCATTACGATAAACACGACCTGGTGCCATAATACGAATTGGCGGCTGCATTTTTTCCATGGTACGAATTTGTACACCAGAAGTTTGGGTACGTAATAATAATTCAGGGTTAAACCAGAATGTATCGTGATCCGCTCGTGCTGGGTGGTGTTTTGGAATATTTAATGCATCGAAATTGTAATAATCACTTTCAATTTCAGGACCACTTTCCACAGAAAAACCTAACTCAGAAAAGAATTTGGTCACACGGTCAATCGTAATCGTCACAGGATGTAAGCCTCCTGTTTCGACTTTACGTCCTGGCAATGAAACATCAATTTTTTCTTTTGCTAATTGTGCATTTAACTCTGCGGCTTCAAGCTGTGCTTTTTTCTCATTTAATGCGTTTTGTGCAATTTGTTTCGCATCATTAATTTTTTGTCCCACTACTGGACGTTCTTCTGGTGAGACGTCACGTAAACCCTGCATTAATGCAGTAAATGGCCCTTTTTTACCAAAATATTCAACACGAATGGCGTCTAATGCTTTGCCATCTTCCGCTTTGGCAATAGCTTCCAACGCCTGTGCGGTAATTTGTTCTAGGTTTTGCATACCTGTCCTCTAAAATTCAATTATGCTGTGAAAAATACGATTAATGATAATATTAACTGATTAAAAAATCACGCCTTTATTCGTGTTTTTTATGTTTTCATCTCCTTGTTTTTGGATGAGTTTATCTCACTATCCAAAACAATTGATCTAAGAATGGCGTTTAAATCCGTCTTAATGTAAAACATACCCAACGGAATATCCTATGACGATGCGTTAAAAGCATGTTGATGTCTGCATGGACTCATAATTCGCTAGCAAGGATTCAAGCGCAATTGTTTGAAACCGCTCACCACTTGGCAGACAGCGAATATCAATCTCTTGAGTTTGATAAGTAAACTGTAAGCGATAAGCATGTAGATAAGTGCGGTCAACGTTTACAGTGTTTGAACCATAGCGCGTATCCCCTAAAATTGGGCTACCTAAGCTTTTCATGGCGACACGTAATTGATGTGTTTTGCCTGTTTGTGGCATCAAAATAAATAAACGTAAATTAGGTTCACAACTCAGCGAATAAAAACGCGTAATGGCTGGATTTTCTTTTGTCGGGCACAGTTTCCATGCCCCACCGCGTGTTTTCACCATATCCCCTACCACCAAACCTTGTTTTTTCTTAGGTTTATGCGTGGAAAAGGCTAAATATGTTTTTTTAACCTGATGCTCTGCAAAAAGTAATGCCAAGGTTCTCGCCGCATCTTGATTTAACGCTAAAATCAACAAACCCGAAGTCACTTTATCAAGACGATGTACTAACCATACTTGTGCCACACCAAGTTGTGCTGCAACAACCTGGGTGAGACCTGTCTCATTATTATCCTTGTGAACACTGACGCCACAAGGCTTATCAATAATCACAAAATCAGTATGTCGATAAACGATAGAAATTGGTTGCATAATAATGATATAAGCTTAGGTTTTTGCCCTATTTTATTCGTACTACGAGGAAAATAGGACGATGATAAGTAGAAATTAAGTACGTTAAAGCAATGATAAAAGTTCGCCAACGGTATGAAAAGAGCCAAAAACTAACACCACATCTTCTGAATTAGCTTGCTTAATGGCATATTTTACACCGAATTCAACACTATCATCACGATCGGCAACGAGAACATGCCCATTTGATTGGGCGAGATGTTGTAACGTCACCAGTAACGCGTCTCCAGTCTGTCCTCGATAACCTGTTAATGTCACACAATGCCATATATCAATAACAGGTAATAAAGGTGTCAGTACACCTTGCACATCTTTGTCTTTTAAAATGCCACACACGGCAATAATTCTGCCACGTATTTGAGCTTTAAGTGCGGTCAATTTTTCCGCCAAATAATTGGCAGCATGCGGGTTATGTCCAACATCAATGATAATACGTGGAAGCTCAAGCAAATTTTTATCACATTGTTTCGCAAATTGAGTTAATACTTCTTGTTTTAAGGTTTGGAAACGCCCTGTCAACTCAACGTCTTGTAATGATTGGCGGATTGTTGCTTCTGAAACAGAAAAAGGCAACTGTTCAATTGTTGCAAGCGCTGTTGCAGCATTTGCAAGTGGAATTTGGCAAATCGGTAAATTTTCAAACCGCATTTTTTGCCCAACCCAATCCCAGCCGTTTTCATTCACTACAAATGTCCAATCAAGATCACGACAAGCCGTTTTACATTGCAATGATTTTGCGTGATTTATCAATTTTTGAGGAATATTTGGCTCACCAATAATGGCTGGCTTATGGGTACGGAAAATTCCCGCCTTCTCAAAACCAATTTGTTCTCGATCTGAACCTAAGAAATCAACATGATCAATATCGATGCTAGTAATCACAGCCACATCACTATCGACAATATTTGTTGCGTCCAGACGCCCTCCCAGTCCAACTTCTAAGATCACTACATCTAGTTTTGCTTGCTTAAATAAATGCAACGCAGACAAGGTACTAAATTCAAAATACGTTAAAGATTCTGTTTTATGTGTATCAATAAAAGCGAAAGATGCCGTATGGGCTTCATCGGGTAATTCTTGATTTTGGATACGCACTCGTTCGTTATAACGAATTAAATGCGGCGAAGAATACACACCGACACGATAGCCCGCATTCAACAAAATTGTTTCAAGCAAGCGGCAAGTTGTACCTTTGCCATTTGTACCACCGACAGTAATCACAAAAGGGGCTGGCGCTAATAAATCCAATACTTCTGCAACAGATTTAATGCGAGCCAAACCTAAATCAATGGCTTTAAAATGGCTATTTTCTAAATAAGAAAGCCACTGCGCGAGTGGCGAAGTGGCTGTTAATAAATGATTTGGATTATGCATTTGTTTCTTGAGTTTTCTCAACTAACAATTCAGGCTCAATAAAAGGTGATGGTTTATTGCTTAATTTGCTTAATACGCTGGCTAAGGTATGACGCATATCACCACGTTTCACAATCATATCAATAGCCCCTTTTTCTAATAAGAATTCGCTGCGTTGGAAACCTTCTGGTAATTTTTCACGCACAGTTTGCTCAATCACACGAGGACCTGCAAAACCAATCAATGCTTTTGGTTCAGCAATATTGATATCGCCAAGCATTGCAAAACTGGCAGAAACCCCACCTAATGTAGGATCTGTCAACACTGAAATAAATGGTACGCCTTTTTCTCGCATTTTGGCTAATACCGCACTGGTTTTTGCCATTTGCATTAACGAAAATAATGCTTCTTGCATACGTGCGCCACCACTTGCGGAGAAACACACAAATGGACAGTTTAGCTCAAGAGCTTTTTCTGCGGCCTGTACAAATTTCGAGCCAACAACAGACCCCATCGAGCCTCCCATAAAGCTAAAGTTTGAGGCTGCCGCCACAATAGGCATGCCATAAAGTGTACCTTGCATCACGATAAGAGCATCCTTCTCACCTGTCTCTTTTTGAGCGGCAGAAATACGGTCTTTATATTTCTTTAAGTCTTTAAATTTAAGAATATCTTTTGGCTCTAGATCTGCGGCTAATTCATGAACACTATCTTTATCTAATAAAGCTAACAGACGTTCTCTTGCATCAATGCGCATATGATGACCGCATTTTGGACACACTTCTAAATGACGCTTTAATTCATCACGATACAACACTTGTTCACAAGAAGTACATTTGGTCCAAACGCCCTCAGGTACATTAGACTTACGAGACCCTGTCGAAGTCGTATTTTTACTAAAAATTCGATCAATCCAGCTCATTTTAAACCTTTTTATTTAACGAAAAATTGGATGTATTACACCATAATTTGAGCAAATATGCCAGAAATAAAGGTCTGATCTGGCTACCATAAGTTATCCTCTAAGAACAATGGTCCTAAGGCATTTTGGGGAATAGCAAACCGCTCAGGATACATCACATTGACTAAATAAAGCCCCTCTGCTTTTGCTGTTGGTGCGGCTAAAGTGCGGTCTTTTTGTGCCAATAACCAACTTATCCACTCAACTGGCTGATTCCCCGCCCCAACTTCAATCAAACTACCGACAATATTGCGCACCATATGATGCACGAACGCATTCGCTTGAATATCAACAATAATATATTCGCCACGACGAATAACCTGTAAATGATGAACATGGCGGAATGGCGTATTTGATTGGCATTGTGCTGCACGAAAAGAAGAAAAGTCATGTTCACCTAAAAGTGCCTGACCAGCCTGATGCATTAATTGGTGATCAAGGGCTAAATGACAATGGGTAATACCTTCAGGTAAAATCGCTGAACGTAATTTATTACAATATAAAATATAACGATAGCGACGGGCAGTAGCACTGAAACGCGCATGAAAATCCTCTTCTACAATTTTCGCCCAACTCACTGAAATATCATCAGGCAAATTCGCATTCACGCCAAAACTCCATGCTTTTTCAGGACGGTTTGCATTCGTTTCAAAATGAATGACTTGCCCCGTGGCATGTACCCCTGAATCCGTACGACCTGCACAAAAAATTTGACAAGTTTCATTTGCAACAAAAGAAATTGCTTGTTCTAATTCTTGCTGTACACTTGCAACACGTTCTTGTCGCTGCCACCCAAAATACTGCTTCCCGTTATATTGAATACCTAATGCAACTTTCATCATCTTTAACTGGTTTTTATTCGATTACAAACGCGTTATTATAGAGCAGATTTCTATCTGCAGTAAGTAGAAAATCATTTCCCTCTTTTCAAAAATGCTTGAGCTTGAAGAACATGTACAATGTGCGGTTTGGATTTCTAACGTTTTACCCATTAAGGAGAAAAAATGAAAGTCGGTTTAGTATTAGAAGGTGGCGCAATGCGCGCAATGTTTACAGCAGGTGTACTAGACGTTTTCCTTGATGAAAAAATTCATGTTGACGGTATTGTGGCAGTATCTGCTGGCGTATTATTTGGCGTAAACTTTCCAGCCAAACAGCGCGGGCGTGCACTTCGTTATAATTTAAAATATCTTAATGATAAACGCTATATGGGATTATCAAGCCTACTCCGCACAGGGAATATTGTGAATAAAGATTTTGCGTTTTATGAAGTGCCTTTTACATTAGACCCCTTTGATATTGATACCTTTCTCGCTTCAAAAACAGATTGTTACGCTACATTAACAAATATCGAAACAGGTGAAGCTGAATACATTAAATTGGGTAATGTATTTGAACAAATGGAAGTTTTAAGAGCCACATCTGCGATGCCTTTTGTATCAAAAATTGTCGAAGTAAATGGGAAAAAATATTTAGATGGCGGAATAGCAGAAAGTATTCCATTAAAAAAATGTCAAGAATTAGGCTACGATAAAATCATTGTGGTTCTGACTCGTCCATTAGATTATCGCAAAAAACCTACACCTTCTTGGATATTTCAGGCTTTTTATCGTCGCTATCCTAAATTAGTCGAAAAACTGTCACTTCGTTACCAAAATTACAACAATTGTGTTGAAGAAATCATTAAATTAAGCGAACGCAATGAGATTTTTGTTATCCGTCCATCACAAACATTACCCATCAAACGAATTGAAAAAGATCCTGTAAAAATCCAAGCGATGTATGACTTAGGCGTTCAAGATGCACAACAAAGTATAACAGCCTTAAATGCTTTTTTAATGAATAGTGATGATAAAAAAGAGTAACTTCTTTATCACATTTTCTGCAAATAAGTATGGGGATTGGCTTTTTTACTGATAAATTTTATGGTTACGTTATAATTTTGTCACGATGCTTCTTTGTTAAGTCTTTTATCTAGTTATTTTTTAATAAAACCCCCTTATTAAAAATGAAGATTTTGATAATTATTACTCTTAATAGATATTTCTTTTATAATGTAATTAGCTATAATGATTATAGCTAAGGCTATTGTTAAGTGAATAAGCTTTATAGATTTAGTTGTTTTGAGTTTTAAAACTAACGTTTTACAATGGTATCTGTATAGATTAGGAGAGCTTATGACTACATTAGCAAGCAGGTTGCAATTATCTAGAAAAAACTCTGGTTTTACACAAGTACAGCTTGCCAAGCTTGCGGGTGTATCACAAAATGCAATTCAAAAAATTGAATCAGGGCAAACAAAAGAGCCTAAAAATATTCTTGCTCTTGCCAAAGCATTAGGAATAGAGCCAGAATGGTTACAGTATGGGACTGGTAAACAAGTCAAAATTGAAACAAATCGAATTGAATCTAACGTCAAAGAAATAGGATCATTTGAACTATGGGATTGCCATACTCCACTCAATGACGACGAAGTCGAGGTGCCATTTTTAAAAGATATTCGTTTCGCAGCAAGTAATGGATTTACGGACGATATAATGGATTACAATAATTTCAAATTACGATTCTCTAAAGCAATATTGAGACGACAAGGCGTACAATATCACAATGCTGTTTGTATCACAGCCGATGGCGACTCTATGGAACCCGTCATTCCTGATGGTTCGACAGTGGCAATTGATATTGGGAATCGAACTATTCGTGATGGTAAAATCTATGCGATTAACCATGGCGGTTTATTGCGCATAAAGATCTTGTACAAAATGCCGAACGAACAAGTCCGCATTCGAAGTTACAATATTGAATCAACGCCAGAAGAAGTCGTTGATTTGTCAGAAATTACTGTATTAGGCAAAGTATTTTGGTGGTCTGTTTTGTGTGATTAATATGAGCGGTTTATGCCGCAAATAATCAACACAGAACTGACTTCTAAAATACGATAATATATTATATAACTTATTGTAGTATACGATTAAAATAGAACAATTTGATATAACAAATTTCCCTCCATACTTTTATAACAAGCCATAAACAGACACAAACCTTACGACTCGTCATGACAAATTTCGCTTCCCCACTCTCTTTATCTAGTATTAAAAATATTCATTTCACGATCTTTAGTTATGGTAAAGCTCACAAATACATCAATCAGTTAAGAAATTGCTAAAATCTTTTCCACTCAAAAACAACCTATTAACAACCCTTTATAGCCATAAATATGATCATTTTCATCCAAAAAACAACTAAAGCTATTTACAAAATAAAACTTTAGCTATATTATAAATAACATATATAGAACGGAATATTTATAATAAAATCATAAGATTATTTTTAATCTATTAGATAAATGATAGCCATTTCTCCGTTTTAACAAGGGATTAACTCATTAAAAATATGATGAAATATTTAAATGAGCCCATTAAGACACAGATAATGCAAGATATTATTGACAAGGGATGTGGATAGGATATGCAAATGAAGAATATCAACATCATTTGGTTTAAAGAAAAAGCTCCCCTACTTTTTTAAGTAGAAGAGCTTTAACATTGATTATGTTCTTGATGATATGATTATGCTTAGATGATAAGCAAGAAAACAATCCATCCTAGAACAAAACGATACGCGATTCTCTAATTAAAAATTATACGCGTTTAAAATCGATGTGAACTAATTTTGGTTTAAATGGGTGACGTTGCATCGCTTGAGCTTTAACAGCAACTTCTTTACCATCAATAACCAATGTAATGACATCAGTATAAAAGGCATCATGAGCCTGTGCGTTATTTAAATCATCATGATTTAAAATGATTGAAACAGGCGCTTCATTCCCACCATAAACGATAGCTGGGATTTGACCATTGTGACGCAGGCGGCGGCTCGCACCCTTACCTTGCGTTTGACGAACTTCGGCATTAAATTTAAACATTGTTACTATTCTCATAAATTTGAAATTAATAAGATAAAACCGCAGGCGACCCAGCGATTTTCCATAAATTAGCTCAAAGGATCACTTTGAGAGCGTGGATTATATTGGATTTGTATTGACAAATCAAATCTTAATCAGAAAATTACTGAAATTCCGCTGAGGTTTTTAGCGACTTTATGAAAAAAACAAGGTAAAATAAATGCCGTTTTCATAAAAATCATCATGTTAACTAAGTGGCGTAATAAATGGATCTTCTTATCTCCTTTTTTTCAGACTACGGTTACTTTGCTGTGCTGTTTGTCTTAATTCTCTGTGGGTTTGGTTTACCTATTCCAGAAGATATTACTCTTGTTTCAGGTGGGGTGATCGCTGGTCTCTACCCAGATGATATTAATGTACATATTATGTTAGTTGTTAGTATGTTTGGTGTATTAGCAGGTGATTCTACGATGTACTGGCTTGGTCGGGTTTACGGTGCCAAAATACTTCGTTTTAAATTAATGCGTAAATTAATTACGCTCAAAAGATTACGTGCAGTGCGTGATAAATTTGAAAAATATGGCAATCGAGTATTATTTACTGCGCGATTCTTACCTGGTCTAAGAGCTGTAATTTACATGGTGTCAGGTATTACAAGACGTGTCACTTATACTCGTTTTGTACTGATTGATTTCTTTGCTGCTATTATCTCTGTTCCTATTTGGGTCTATTTAGGTTTTTTTGGTGCTCAAAATTTAGATAAATTGCATCACCAAATCCAGCAAGGACAAACTTTCATTTATATCCTCCTCGGCTTGCTTGCTATTTTCTTAATTTGGCAATGGAAAAAAAGTAAAAAGGCGAAAAAAGAAAGTTAAATAAATAAACAACTCAAAAAATAAAGCGTTTTGTTAACATATAAACAAAACGCTTTATTTATTCATTATCATCCTTATCACAATACCGTTTCCATATAAGTTAATCTATCTAAATTAGTCATATAATGCCCTAATTCTTGCTCTTCAGGCTTATATAAATAAGGGATTTGACCAAGTAATGGACTATCAATTTTTGTTTTCAAAAAATCAATAATGTCAGCATAATGACCTAAACAAGGATTTATTCTATTGGCAATCCATCCTAACAACGGTAATCCCTTTTGTTGTATTGCTTCCACCGTTAATAACGCATGATTAATACAGCCTTCTTTAATGCCAACAACGAGAACAACTGGCATATTATGCTCACGTACCCAATCAGCAAAATAATAATGGTGATTGAGTGGCGTTAACCAACCGCATGTCCCTTCTACCAATACAGATTGGTACTTTTTGTTTAAACGCTCCAAATCAGCATTGATTTTTTCTACATGGATATCGTTTCTATCATGACAAAATACGGGTATAGCTTGCTTAAATGTATAGCTGTTTATTTCTTGATATGACACATTCATCTCTGTTGATTTCATCAAAGTCAGCACATCCATATTGTCTTCTGATGCGTAGTCACCATTTACTATATCAAGGCATTCTGTGTCGGGATACACCTCCTCTTCACGACTAAATGCAACGGGTTTATAACCCACAATTTGAATATTTTTATGTTGCAATGCCTGTATTATTGCTCGACTTGCTACTGTTTTTCCCACATTCGTGTCAGTGCCTGTTACAAAAAAACTACTCATTGCGAATCCCCTTTATCGTTATGTGCCTGCGATCTTAAAGGAATTCAATAGTAGAAAAATTGAGATAACACAACTTTTTTTGAATTAATGCGATTAATTCAAAAAATAAATAAAAAAGCACTGTTCACGTCAAAAGTAAAACAGTGCTCATTCATTTAACGACCTTATGCTAATCTTTAATAAAATACCCGAGTAAGCTACCATCATAGATACTTTGCTTAATCGCAGATGCAGCTACAACAGGCGTATTCCATTCATATTTTCCTGTGATCACTTCTACTCTTGAATTGTCATCGGCTAAATATTCCCATAGCTGCTGATTGACTCGATTTAGAAATAGCTCTTTTGATGATAAAAAGCTAGAACTCAACATGATTTTTTGGGGAGAAAAAATCTCCACTAAAGTCATTAAAATATAGGCTAAATTATCAGCAACATGAAATAAAATACGTTGTGCCTGTCTATCACCTTGATTGGCTGTTTCACACAAAAAAGCAATTTTCTCAGCATTATTTGACAAGGCATTCTGTGGGAAATAACGATCAATTAACGGGTAAATTGCTTTATGAGTAATTTGATTTTTTAATTGGTATTGCTCAACGTTATTCAAATGACTGCTAATTTGCTCTTGTAATTCATTCAATTTCGGTACAATCATTTTATTAATCTGACTTCTTACTTGATTTTTTTGTGACAGCAATTCACCTTTCGTCAACACATTAAAATTAATCACATCGTCTAATTGTAAAAATAAAACATTATCACAATTGATTACACTACCTAAGGTTGATTCGGCAAGTAACCATGTTTTAAAGTATTCTGTTACTAATACTGGAACTTTGAAATAAGGAGTAAAGAGTGTCTTTAAATCGAGATCAAGCGCAGTTTCACCTAATCTGATCAAGCGATTGTCATGATCAAACTCTCCCCCTACTGCAACAGAAAAGGTGATTAAATGATTGAGTTTATCCTGGGTTTCATTTAAAAACTGTTGCACATACTTGACTAAAACAACATCAAGATTGTTCAAATCTGTAGGCGTAAGTGGATAAATACTGTGTTTAATAGCGCCGCCATCAAGTTCACTTAAAATGATTTCAAATTGGTTTTCAACTAAAGTCGCACATAAAGATTGCCAATAAAATGGCGACACACATAAACCAATTGCAGGACGTCCGCGGCTTTCTGTATTTTGTACCGCTCGTTCAACAATTAATTTCTCTTGGATGAGCTCTCGAGTTAAAGATGTGATCGTAGCTGGCGCTAAACGCGACAATTTTGAAAGATCAATACGAGAAATTTCTTCAAACTGTTCAATTAAACGGTAAATACGTCCAAGTTGTTTTAAACGTAAGGGTAATTTATCTTCTTTTCTAATTTTGGGCATGGTCAATACCTAGTACACATATGAAGTTTAGTACGTTATTCACTTATTCAACATGCTGGCAACAGTGTCGATTAGATTCACTTACCAGTGACATTCTAATACAAATAAGAAATAACAAATTTTTTACTTATACCAGTTACGTTAATAAAAACAAGTCCTTTAATTCAATAATGAGTCCTATTTCACAAAAACAAAACGTTTAATACATTTTGGCAATTTTCCTAAGTTAAGGTAAACTATATCAGTTTATTTATTCACAAAATTTTGTTGAAAACTGAGGTTTTTTATATGACTAAAATTGCATCTATTGTTGATGTATTGCAAGGTAAAATTGCCATCGGGGAAAATGTGACTGTCCGCGGTTGGATTCGTACTCGTCGTGATTCAAAAGCAGGACTTTCTTTCTTAGCAATTTACGATGGTTCTTGTTTTGATCCAATCCAAGCGATTGTTAATAACGATATCGAAAATTATGATTCTGAGGTATTACGTTTAACGACAGGTTGTTCGGTAATTGTAACTGGTACAGTAGTGGAATCACCAGCAGAAGGACAAGCCGTTGAATTACAAGCAGAGAAAGTCGAAGTAACAGGTTGGGTTGACGATCCTGAAACCTATCCAATGGCCGCTAAACGCCACTCTATTGAATATTTACGTGAGGTAGCACACTTACGTCCTCGCACGAACATCATTGGTGCCATTGCACGTGTTCGCCACTGTTTAGCGCAAGCAATTCACCGTTTCTTCCACGAACAAGGTTTTTATTGGGTAGCAACACCATTAATCACCGCATCAGATACTGAAGGCGCAGGTGAAATGTTCCGCGTTTCAACCCTTGATTTAGAAAATCTTCCTCGTGATGACAAAGGTGCGGTCGATTTTTCACAAGATTTCTTTGGTAAAGAATCATTCTTAACCGTGTCTGGTCAATTAAACGGTGAAACTTATGCTTGTGCATTAAGTAAAATCTATACCTTTGGTCCAACATTCCGTGCAGAAAACTCAAACACAACTCGCCACCTTGCAGAGTTCTGGATGATTGAGCCTGAAGTTGCGTTTGCAACCCTAGCGGATAACGCAAAATTAGCAGAAGATATGCTGAAATATGTGTTTCGCGCAGTGTTAGCTGAACGCAAAGATGACTTAAAATTCTTTGAAAAACACGTTGATAAAGATGTGATTACTCGTTTAGAAAACTTTATTAACTCAGATTTTGCACAAATTGATTATACTGACGCGATTGAAGTGTTATTACAATCAGGCAAAAAATTCGAATTCCCAGTATCTTGGGGGATCGATCTTTCTTCCGAACACGAACGCTATCTTGCTGAAGAACATTTTAAATCACCAGTAGTTGTGAAAAACTATCCAAAAGATATTAAAGCATTCTACATGCGCTTAAATGATGATGGTAAAACAGTTGCAGCGATGGATGTGTTAGCTCCCGGAATTGGTGAAATTATTGGTGGTTCTCAACGTGAAGAACGCTTAGAGGTGTTAGACAAACGTATGATCGAAATGGGGTTAAATCCAGAGGATTACTGGTGGTATCGCGATTTACGTCGTTATGGTACCGTCCCTCACTCTGGTTTTGGTCTTGGGTTTGAACGTTTAATCGTTTATGTGACTGGAGTACAAAACATTCGTGATGTTATCCCATTCCCACGAGCACCACGTAATGCGAACTTCTAATTTAAAATAGAAATACATAGATAATTCCCCTTATTTTACGATAAGGGGAATTTTTTAGGTCACTTGATGATGAAGCTTTCTCGTAAAACTGGCATTTCTGCTTTAATTCTTACCGCACTTTTTTGTGCGCTTTGCATTTTAGTGACGCGACTCCTCCCTTATCCTTCTTTAAAAGATCATTTTCCTTACTCTACAGCAGTTTATGATGAACACAACAATCTGTTGCGTTTAACAACTGCAACAGATGAAAAATACCGTTTATGGACACCATTAGAAGACATTTCGCCTAAACTCATTGAAGCAGTCTTATTTCAAGAAGATGAATGGTTTTATTGGCACCTGGGGATAAACCCCTATGGCTTAATACGGGGAGCATGGCAAACCTATATTTTAAAAAATGCCCCACAAGGTGGGTCAACGATCACTATGCAGCTTGCTCGGGTACTTTGGCATATCGATAGTCGGACATTATCTGGAAAAATTGAGCAAATTTTACGTGCAATTCAGTTAGAAATCCGTTATTCCAAAAAAGAGATATTGGAAGCATACTTTAACTTTGCCCCTTATGGACGTAATGTCGAAGGGGCAGGAACCGCTAGCCTTATCTATTTCAATAAACACAATACGCAAATTAATTTAGCTGAAGCTATGACCTTGGCTATTTTACCTAAAAATCCTAACAGTTATATCCGCCAGAATAATCATCAATTAAATGCGGCTTTATTTAACGCTCGTAATTATCTTTATCAACGCTGGTTGCGCACTCACCCTGATGATGCGAAATGGCAAACTGATTTTCAACTTAACTATGCCCTACGCCCTTTAGAAAAACTGCCTTTTTTTGCACCGCACTTTGTGGATCAGCTATTACAGCAATACCCAACTAAAACCACACTTGTCAGCACATTAAACAGTAAGCAACAACGCTTAATTGAACGTATTACCCAACGTTATTTATCACAACAGTATCAATTAGGAATTCATAATGCGTCTGTTTTATTAGTTGATAATAATACAATGGAAATCAAGGCGTTAGTGGGTTCAGGGAATTATTTTAATTCTGCCCTATCTGGACAAATTAATGGCACATTAACTAAACGTTCCTATGGTTCAACCTTAAAACCGTTTATCTATGCGCTGGCGTTTGAGCAGGGACTTGCGCATAGCCAAACGATCTTAAAAGATTTACCTACAACATTTGGTGAATATCAACCCGAAAATTATGAAGGAAATTTTTTAGGTCCTGTGAGTGTCACCCAAGCTTTATTACAAAGTCGTAATATTCCAGCGATTGAAGTAGCAAGCAAACTTTCACCTGATTTATATGACTGGCTAAAACACGCCGATATCACTTTCCCTCAACCTAAATCGCATTATGGTCTTTCTTTAGTGTTAGGAGGCGCAGAACTGAATGCTCAACAATTGGCAAGTTTGTATGCTATGCTTGCCAACCAAGGCAATTGGTCACCTCTTAAAATGTTGAAAAATGCCACTTTACCCGCACCTAAATCACTGCTCAGTAAAGAAAGTACGGTCATGATTCACGATATTTTACGGCAGAATAGTCGACCAGATAGACAAAATAAAGCAATTCTCAGCCCTTTACCACTTTACTGGAAAACAGGTACATCAAATGGTTTACGCGATGCATGGACGGCGGGCTATTTTGGTCATTATACGTTAATTGTTTGGCTGGGAAATTTTAACAATAAAAGCAATCCTCACTTAATTGGTCGTCATCTCGCCGCTCCCCTTTTTCTGCAACTTGCAGATAGTCTAGTCGCGAATGAACCCAATATTCGTGACATTGTCACGGAAAATACGAATCTAAAAGATGTGTTAGTTTGTCAAGCTGATGGCAACTTACCAAATCAATATTGTCAGCAACAAATTAAAACGTTATTTATTCCAGGTACTTCGCCTATTAAAGTGAGCCAGCTGCACCAAGCCTTTACGGTCTTAAAAAATACGGATATGTTAGCTTGTCAGCCCTATTCCCCAGAAATAACCGAACAAAAAATATATGAAATGTGGTCGAGTGACTTTCAACAGCTATTTGCCCAAGCTGGTATCATGAAAAGGGTCCCTATTGTGAATCCAGCTTGTCCTTATGAACAGCAAAATCAGGCGTTACAATATCTACACGACAATAATCCCATCATTCAATCACCACTTGCCAATCGAGATTACTATATCAGCCCACAAGTTGAGAAAGATAACTTAACACTTTCTGCTACGGTGGCCGCAAATGTAAATACATTATTTTGGTTTGTTGATAATACATTTATTGGTGAAAGCAAACCTAATCAGCCTTTATTTTGGCATCCTAAAAAAGCGGGGAACTATCACATTGCCGTTACGGACGATCAAGGAAGAGAATCTTCTGTTCTCATTCGCGTCAAACTGAAAACTTTTTAAAAACTGACCGCACTTAAATAATAAAAGCAAAAATAGGAACGGATAGTCTCTTACTCTTGCTCCAGTTTTTGATGTAATGCTGTAATTTGTTTCAGTAAGTACAAATTCTCAGGTTGTTTAATAAATAATCCATCCCCAATTGCCAACGCCTGCTGGTAATAATAATGTGCTTGTGTTTCATTCTGTTGTAAACGAGCAAGATCACCTAACTCTTCATAAGCTCGCGATAAATCTGCCTGCATCGTTGGGTTTTCAGGTGAATTCAAATACAATGAATAGAGAATCATAAAACCTGATTGGTAATAATAACTTGCATTTAAAAATTCTTTTTTAGCCACTTCTGCCGCACCTAATTTATAATACAACATTCCCAAGAAACGCTGCACTTGTTGATTAGATGGGCTGTCTTCCGAAAGTTGATTAAAAATTTTAAAAGCTTGTTGATAATGTTCTGTCGCCTGTTCAAATTTCTGTTGATACAAAACAATGTCGCCTAATTTAGAATAAGCAATACCTAAATTACGCTTATTTTTACGATGATTTGGATATTTCGCATCGAGATTACGGAAAATTAATACCGACTCTTGTTGGTACATTAACGCTTTATCTAATTGATTTTGCTTTTGATATGTTTTACTGATTTTTTCATAAGACAATGCCAAATCATGCTGAATTTGTAAATTATCAGGATCTTGTGTGATTTGTTTCTTATCAATATCCAACATTTTTTTATAATAAAATAATGCTTCTTTTTGATTATTTTCAGCAAATTTAACATTACCCAGGTTTTTATAAGCAATGCCCAGATCTTGTAGGGCTCGTTGGTTATTGGGATATTTATCGACTAAGTGTTCTACAACAGCAAGCTCTTCTTGATAATAAGCAAATGCCCGAATATATTGATGCTGGGTTTCCATCAAATTACCTAAACTATCATAAGACAGTCCTAATTCTCGTTGTACATAATAATTATTCGGCTGATGCTGATAAAGTGCCTTATCAATTTTTAGGGCATCATTATAGTAATCAAGTGCTTGATTGGGTTGATGATTAAGATAACTCACATTGCCTAATTTTTTATAAACAACACTAAGACCTCGTTGCACATCAAAATTCTGAGGATTATCATTTAACAATCGCTTTCTGATTTTAAAGGCAACTTGATACTTTTCTTCTGCAGTCTTAAAGTCTTGTTGAATCTCAGCAAGATAACCTAAATTTTCATAAGCAGTACTTAAATCTTGTAATGCTTCTGTATTATCAGGCGATTTACACATTAAATGTTGAAATTCTTCAAACGCCCGTTGGTAATAAAAATTGGCTTTGTCTACATTTCCAATTTCGCGTGCATGATTGCCTTGATTCATATAAGCAATCGCAATTTGTCTCAATTCTTTAGAAGAGGCATCGTTTTCTAAATGCTGTCTTAATTTATCAATTTGATCATAAATCACCGTTTGCTTTGTTGTCGGAACATACTGTTCCAATACATCATGAACATCAAAGTTGAGAAAACGAATCTCTGTTTCAATTTCTTTTAATAATGTTTGAGATTTCTCAAGTTCCATTTGATATTTTAAGGTTTGCTGTACTGCCTCTTGCTTCTTTTCAAAAGCAAATAAGCCAACACAGATAGAAACCGTCAATAATCCAAACGAAATAAAAAGGCTGGATTTTACTCGTTTTAGTGCGAGGGAGCGCTCTTTTACTAATTTTTTTGCTTTTTTTAATTCATTGATTTCTTGTAATAATTCCTGTTCCCTACAACTATTCAAATACTCACGCTGTATTGGGGTAATATAAGCTTTAAATTTTCCTTCTTCTAAGCGAGCCATTTCTTCTAAACGGCAACCACGTAACCTAAGCCATTCTGGATGTTTTTGGGTGCGTAACCATACTGTCGTTTCAGCTTGCAACATTTCAAGTAAGAATAAATCTGCGATGTCCTCTTTTAGCCAATCTGATAACAAACGCCACTGACGTAAAATACTCTCGTGAGCAAATTCAACCGTAATACCCTGCTCATTAGGATGCCGTCCTTTTTTATCTAAAAATTGCACATTATAATCTTTAGTTAACAAACGGCTTTCTACTAAGCTATCAATAAGTGGACGAACATCTTCTGGAAAATCAGCATAATGTGCTACTTTACGATAAGGTTGATGTGTTTTAACGTCGATGCTGGCTAAATATGGAATAAATGCACGACGTAATAATGCAAGTCTGGCGTTGTCCGACTTAGGTAAACGCGGATCCTGTTGTGCATTCGTTAACGCTTCATCAATTGCAATAGAAACTGCGCCTTGTAACCCACCTAGTCCAGAGTGTTGTTGTGTTTTTTCATCTTGGAAAGTTAAATATTCTTTTAATTCTAGCTTTCCATTATTTCCATAATCTAAATACAAACGTTCCAAGGTGAATGCCAACAATGGTAACGCATCTTTCCCGCCATCTTGCTCCAAATCTTTTAATAAACGATCAGTCAATTGTGGATCAATCCACAATGGCTTCTGTGTTTTTTCTAATAACTTAGCGGGTCCTTCGATGATTTGTTGGTATGCGCCACGCACAATTGGAGGTAATGAAAAAAGATATTGGATAATCCCTTCTAACTTTTCAGCCACTTGTAATGAAGAATAGGCATCAGTACGAATAGTCGACAACACCATAACATCTAATTCGTGAGAAGTAATCAGTTCCGCTAACAAGGCCAAAAACAGATTGGTCTCTGTATTATATGAAGTAAATAATTCTTCTGCCTGATCGATGGTAATCACTAATGTGGGCAAATGAAGGGTTTGCTGAAATTCTAACCCTGTGCGCGTTTTCCGAATCGCAGAAATCAAGAGGGCTTTAAGTGCCTGATATCCCTCTTTTTGCATGACCATATCTGTAATCGCTTGTCTTGTGCACCGAATTTTTAAACCATTACAAAAATGTACTAATGCTTCAACCAAGCCCTTCTCACCATTCAACACTGATTGATTAGGACGAATAAGAGGAAGAATCACAAAATCCTGTTGTAAACGTGCCAAACGCGGCAAAATCCCAGCACGTAAGAAAGAAGACTTTCCTGAACCAGATGCCCCCTGTATCGCGATAAAACGAATATGTGTTGTATCACGCAAACGTTGTAATTCAGACATTAAGGCTTTAATTGCCCCATCACGTCCAAATAAAAGCCCTGCATCTTCAAACTCAAGTGGTTTTAATCCCTTATAAGGACTAGGCGGATCATTATATTGCGATAAAAGTGGCCATTGGAAAAAATCAGAATGGAGTCCAGCATAAGTCAAGCCGCGTTGTAAACTATTTAGCCCGATTTGACTGAACGATATCATCCGAGACTGTCCAGAAGGTAACAAAATGGGAATACTGACTTTCGGATGACCAATTTCTAAATTACCAATATTCCATTTGTCTAAAAGTGCATGAGGTATACTATATTGAGTCGGTGATTTAATGATTAAAGGGAAAATAGGTTTGTTTAATGCCTCAGCCATCTGGTATTCAAATAAGCAATGTGATGAACTTAGCCAGCTATCTGAAATCAGCAACACCATGCCTTCACATTCATTAATCGAATTATTTAACTTTTTTCGCCACATCTCCCCGACATGAATACCATTATTGGGATCTAAATCAAGAAATAATGACCATCCGAGTTCACTCAACCAATTATATAACGCAATTGCTTCAGCATTATCTACGCTAGAATGGCTAATAAATAATTGAGTCATAATTGAATTTCCTTATATAAAATAACACACTCTTCATTTCCAAAAATCATCTTTCCATATTGGAATGTCAGTAAACTAACGCATTTATTCTTTTAATTTCATTAATTGATAATATTGACGGACCATGGGTTGCGCTAAAATAAAAGGAATTAAGCGGATCATGCTCTCATCTTTATGTTTTTCTTGTTCTGAAAGTTTTTCGAATGGGATTAAGCTACTATTAAGCTGGCGTTTTTCATCATTTTTTTCAGCATATAACCAGCCATCCGTTAAACGTTCTTGATAAAAGCGTTGATGCTCCAACCGTAATAATGGCACTAAATATTGCTGAATTGCACAATTAAGCTCTGCTATCAACAAGTCATCTGAACGATTATCTTGCTGATAAACTAACTCGAACCCTAACTCTCTTAATTTAATAAAAAGATGATCAGCGGCACAACGACTAGAATGTCGAAACCCTTCTTGTAAGGATTCACGCCAATGTTTATTGGCTGATTCAATATTATCCAAAAAAGCATGTGCAAATTGTGGTCCAAATTCCACAGATTTAATTGATGGGAAAGGTCGACTGTGGATCGTTTGATACGCCGTGTGGATACTCAATGATAATACGTCATGAGAACGCTCATAAGGATAATTAATATTACTTTGAATAATGGAAAAGTAATAAATATCTTGATTATCAATTTTATTTTTTTGAATCGCCTCATTTAACTTTTCAATATCTTTTAGTTCTTTCCCCGCAAAACAAGCCGTCAAACTTGATGCAATTTGCAACGAAGTTAATACCTGACTCACCTTATACAGTGTCTCAAAAACGACATAGTCATTTTCATCAATAATATAAATGTGATTGAAATGTCCATATTGCTTCATCACATCTGACAGTAATGCAGGAGAAATATGTGTTTCCTGGCAGGTATAGTGCCTGATATGTACAGGTAAAACGCTCCCGCCATAAATATGTTTATTTTGATTTTCGGGTAATAGAACCGGATTTTCTTGTAAAAATTGTTCATATTGATCAGGAGATTGACTAAAAATACTTAAATGAATCTCTGTAATATTCAAATAGACGCAATTACGCATAATATTTAAGGCTAGCTGAGGAGTTAAGCGTCCATAACCGACAATACCAATATGCAGTACGCCATTCGTGACTAATGAACTACTGCGTAGTGGTGGACGTAATTGCAAAAGCAGTCGCGCCGCACTATGAATTGCATTTCCCCAAACAATTTCACCATTCTGATGACGATATTGTTGAAAAATCCGTTCTCGACTTGCAATGCGTAGCATTAATTGATTCGTCATATTAATTAATAGACGTGGTTTTCTCTCGCGTCGTTTAAAAAGTGGAATAATCGATTTTGCTAACGCTATATTTATTTCATCTCGTTGTGCAACAAGGTAAATCACATCCGCAGAGGGTAAGTTTAAACTTTTTAAATCAGCAAACGTGACTTCAGGAAAGTGTAATAATCGATAATTATGAGTAGGAAATCCCTCATAATAAGGAATGCCATCAGGAGAAATATCCACAAATAACTTTTTACCAGGATGACGTATAAAAATACTAGAAATAATCGCTGAACGTGTTGTGCCAATCATGACCATCCGAGCAGGACATAATTTAAGCGTTAAGAAAGTAAGTTTTTGTCCAATAATTTGTAGAAATAATTTAATTACTGCAACAATCGTAAATAATGGTAATGCAAAACGCGCTAACTCCACTTGCCAATTTGGGACATGAACATCGCCATTAATTACAATCAGCTTAATGCTACTATATAACGCATCAGTAAAAGAGAGATGGTATTCATGATACCCCCATACTCCAACACAAAAAAATATACTTAAAAGAAAATAGATCGCATAGCCTTTATTTTGCGCTCTACGCTTTAGTTGATTCATCATATTTGATTTATATTAGAAAAAGGAACTACTAATTGAAAACTACTTAATTGAACAACCAAGAAAGGAATAATACCCACAAAAAAATCAGGGTCGCGATTATAATCAAAAATAAGAACGAAAGACAAACAATTTATAACAAAATGGATTTATTTAATTTAATAAAAAAATGATCATATCTCATCATGAAATATAATCATTTTTATAGCGAACAATTAATTTAAATGTTCTAGTGCATATTGATATAAAAAATTCTTTTTATAATGATACAGTTCTGCCACTATAGCAGCCGCTTTTTTGAGTGGCAATTCTTGGCTAATGAGTTTCAACGCTTTAATTGCTTGAGGATCAATTTCATCTGTTTGTACTAAAACTTGTCCTTCAATAATTAATACCATCTCGCCTTTTGTTCGGTTTACATCCTGCTGTAGCCATTGACGTAAATTCGTCACAGTATCACCACTGATCGTTTCCCACGTTTTTGTAATTTCCCGAGCCAGCACCACATAGCGATCTGCCCCAAAGATTTTTTCAATATCCGATAACGTGTCTAAAATGCGGTGAGTAGACTCATAAAAAATTAATGTCCGAGTTTCTTGCGCCAGTGCCTGTAACTTGTCACATCTTGCTTTATTTTTTGCAGGCAAAAAACCTTCAAAACAAAAACGATCTGAGGCGATGCCCGAAGCACAAAGTGCAGTAATTGCCGCACATGCGCCAGGTAGAGGAACGACTTGAATGCCAGCTTGACGACATTGACGAACGAGATGGAAGCCAGGATCACTAATTAATGGTGTTCCTGCATCAGAAATAAGTGCAATCGTTGTACCTTGCTGTAATTTTTCGACTAAAAGTCGCGCTTTTTGTTGCTCATTATGATCATGCAAAGCAAAGAAAGGTTTTTTAATGCCATAGTGGCTCAGCAACAATCCACTGTGTCGAGTGTCTTCTGCTGCCACCAAATCAACTTGCGAAAGAATTGTTAAGGCGCGCTGTGTAATATCTTGTAAATTCCCTATTGGCGTGGCGACAATATATAAAATTCCTGTTAAATTATTCATTTGAGACTTCTTTTATTTGCTTTTAATCAGTGAGATAAGTAAGATCGTTTCATTGTTGTTAACAAACGGAGTAATCATGACTATTCTATTACAACACATTAATTTAAAAAATCGATTAATGCCTTTTTTCTTCACGTTTTTCCTCGCAAGTTGTACAACACTTTTTGATGGTGGGTCAACAAACATACTGAAAAGTGATGCCAATGCCAGTTCTGATTTCTACATGAATAAAGTTTATCAAGCACAAAATTCGCAAGAACAACAGACTTATAAACTTTTAGCTGCCCGTGTCTTGATTACAGAAAATAAATTGCCACAAGCACAAGCACTACTTGCAGAGTTAAAAGAGTTAACTGATGAACAATTCATTGATAAATCTATTCTTGATGCTCAAATTGCTGCAGTAAAACAACAAAATACGGCGGCAGAAAATCAATTAAAATTGATCAATCTTGAGCAATTAAGTGCCTCTCAAATCGCTCGCTATTATGACATTGCGGCTCGAATTGCAGAAAATCGTTACGATGTAATAGAAGCAGTGAAAGCAAGAATCAAAATGGACAACTACTTATCCGATGTCCAACGAAAACAAGCCAATATTGACCGCACTTGGACCTTATTGCGTAATGCAAACCGAGGTATCATCAATAACACCTCTGCTGCAGGTGATGCGGCATTAGGAGGATGGTTAGCGTTAACCCGTACGTATCATGATAACCTTAACAACCCTGCACAATTAAGCCAAGCAATTCAACAATGGAAGTCATCTTACTCCACACATTCTGCAGCTTACCTCTTTCCAACAGAGCTACAAGGGTTATTCAATTTCCAGCAAACCAACTTTTCACAAGTAGCTCTTTTGTTACCGCTAAGTGGTAATGCACAACTGATTGGTAATACAATTAAAGCTGGATTTGATGCGGCTAAAAATAATATGGGCACACAGGTACAAGTCTTCGACACAATGGCTGCACCTGTCGACACTATTTTTGAACAAGTGAAACAAGCTGGCATCAAAACTGTCGTTGGTCCACTTTTAAAACAAAATGTTGATGCAATTTTAACAAACCCTAGCGCAGTACAGGGACTTGATGTACTGACATTAAACTCTACTTCAAATGAACGCACGATTGGTCAACTCTGTTATTATGGGCTTTCACCTGAAGATGAAGCAGAATCAGCAGCGAATAAAATGTGGCAAGATGGGATCCGTAATCCATTTGTGTTCGTGCCACAAAATGATCTTGGTCGTCGAACTGCCTCAGCCTTTAACGTTCGTTGGCAACAATTAGCAGCAACTGATGCTAATATCAAATTCTATACACTCGCCGCAGATATTCTCTATAGCTTAGAAACAAGTAATCAACAGGAACAGGGCATTTATATTGTTGCCATGAGCGATCAATTAGCAGAGATCAAAACGAATCTCGATAATAGTGGAAAACAATTGAAACTCTATGCAAGTTCACGCAGTAACTCGGCGAATAATGGACCTGAATATCGTTTACTCATGGAAGGGTTACAGTTCAGTGATATTCCATTCTTTAAAGATGTCACTTCTGCGCAATATAAGAAAATTGAGAAATTAACAAAAGGCGACTTTTCACTCATGCGTCTCTATGCCATGGGAGCTGATGCTTGGTTACTCATTAACCACTTCAATGAATTACGCCAACTTCCAGGCTATAACATTGATGGATTAACAGGAAAATTACGTGCAGGTTCAAACTGCAATATCGAACGAGATATGACGTGGTTCCAATATCAAAATGGCGGTATCATTTCATTGAACTAAGATGTTCTCACTCAAACGTCAGCAAGGGGCGAGATTTGAATACCAAGCTCGCCTCTTTTTAGAATCTAAAGGTCTGAAATTTATCGCAGCGAATCAAACGTTTAAGTGCGGTGAACTTGATTTAATCATGTTAGATCAAGATACCCTTGTTTTTATTGAAGTGAGACAACGATGTAATACACGCTTTGGCTCTGCAATTGAGAGTGTAGATTGGCATAAACAACAAAAATGGATTAATGCCGCGACACTCTGGCTGGCTCAACAAGATAGAAGCTTAGAAGATACAGACTGTCGCTTTGACCTGATCGCTTTCGGGAAAACAGAATTAGATATTGAATGGATTAAAAATTTTCTTGATGAATGACTATGTTAGAAAAAGTTAAAGATTTATATACAGAGAGTATTCAAACTCAAATTTCTGCTTCAAGCCTATTGCCTGAACATATTGCCCAAGCGACGCAATGCCTCGTCAATTGTTTACTCGGGGGCAATAAAGTGATCGCGTGTGGACATGGTCGCTCCTACATTAATGCCCAGCTTTTAGTTGCAAATTTACTCAATCGTTATGAGTTGGCGAGACCGAGCTTTCCTTCTGTCTTGCTGAGCCTAGACAGTGCTGTCCATGCAGCAACAATGCTTGATAACAGTGCAGAAACACTGTTTCAGCGCCAATTTAATGCGGTGGCACAACCTGGTGACATTCTAGTCGCTTTTTCTCCCCTCCCTCAAAATGAAGAATTAATCACTAATGTGATTAACAGTGCTGTCAATAAAGGGATTCAGGTCATTGTCCTTACAGGCGCAGGGAACGATCATATCCAAGGTTTTTTAACTGAAAATGACTTAGAAATATCAGTTCCTGCAGTGAAAGAAAGCCGCATTATTGAAAACCATTGTTTGATTGTGAATCTCATTTGTGAGCTCATTGATTACAGCCTATTCTCTCACTGATAACTTGACAACACGCAGAATTTAAACAACACTAAATCTCGTTTCGTTATATATGACTAAGGAGAATTCATATGAAGATGAATACATTGAAAAAATTTTCTTTCATTTTAGGCGCTGCAATACTCTTACAAGGTTGTGTTGCTGCAACGATTGCAGGCACGGCTGCTGTGGCAACAAAAGTGGCGACAGATCCAAGAACGGTTGGAACACAAGTCGATGACGAGACATTAGAAGAAAAAGTACGTATTGCAATTCATAAAGATGAGCAAGTCAAAACTGAAGCGCGTATCAATATTGTGTCTTATAGCGGACGCGTACTCCTTATTGGTCAAACACCAAATAGTAATCTTGCGGAAGTTGCAACTAGTCTTGCTAAAGGAGTTGAAGGCGTAAATGATGTTTATAATCAAATTCGTATCCAACCTAAAATTAGTTTTGGACAAATTACCAAAGATGGTTTAACCACTACAGAAATTAAATCTAAAATGTTAGTGGATTCTCGTGTTAAATCTACAGATATTAAAGTCATCACAGAAAATGGAGAAGTATTTTTGATGGGGAATGTGACACAAGCCCAAGCAGATGCAGCAGCAGATGTCGCGCGTAATGTGTCTGGTGTCAAAAAAGTCATCAAAGTATTTCACTACTTAAACTAAACAAAAAGTGCGGTTGAAATCGTATCAGTTTCAACCGCACTTTCTTTATCGGAAGTTCAAAAAGACTAAGACTTATTCTCCCTTTTTGCCCGCCAGATAGCGCTCAACAGTATCAACAATTGCCTGTGTTTGTGGATCAATCTCAATATTGACTTTATCGCCTATTGCACGTTTCCCAATCAATGTACGAGTTAATGTTTCAGGAATCAGATTGACACAAAATTGTTGTGCGTTCACTTCACCAATCGTCAAGCTGATACCATCTATTGCAATAAAACCTTTAGTTAAAATATATTTCATGACTTCAATATTCGGTAATTCAAACCAAATTTGGTAATTATTTTCTGACAAAACAATCCGTTTTACTTCCGCGGTACAATAGACATGACCAGATAAAAGATGTCCACCAATTTCACTGCCCATTTGCATCGCTCGTTCAATATTAACGGAATCCCCAACAGATAACGTGCCTAAATTAGTAATACGTAATGTTTCTGCCATTAAATCAAAACTCACTAAATCTTGATTTATTTCTGTAACGGTTAAACAAACGCCATTATTAGCGACAGAGGCACCAATTTCTAATCCTTTCAGCATTTCTTGTGGCATTTTCACAATCTGTGTTCTAAAATTAGCCTTGTCTTGAATAGAAACAACCATTGCTGTTCCCTGAACAATACCTGTAAACATCGTCTTCTCTCTATTTAAACTAACTATTTTATTATTATAACAAACTCGGAATTTTTATGAAATTTATAGATCTTAATGCGTACAAAACGGAAGCCCAAAAATTAATTCTCATTGCGCTCCCTATACTGATGGCGCAAATTGCCCAAAACTCGATGGGCTTAGTGGATACGATTATGGCTGGACGAGTCAGTTCAGCAGATATGGCAGCAATTTCAGTTGGCGCATCAATTTGGTTCCCATTAGTACTCTTTGGTCATGGTCTCTTACTCGCCTTGCCACCCACGATTTCTTATTTAAATGGCTCAGGGAAACGCCACCAAATCGCCCACCAAGTACGTCAAGGTATTTGGATCATTTTATTTAGTTGCCTACCATTAGGTTTACTCATCTATTATAGTCATTATGTCTTTGATTATATGCAAGTCGAGACACACCTTAAAGACATCACAATTGGTTATTTACGTGCAATGCTATGGGGACTCCCTGCTTATCTCTTGATGATCAATTTCCGCTGTTTAAATGATGGGATTGCAAAAACAAAACCAGCAATGGTAATTACTTTTCTTGGTTTAATCTTAAATATTCCTCTTAACTATATTTTTATTTATGGCAAACTCGGGGCACCTGCTTTAGGGGCAGTAGGATGTGGTATCGCTACTGCAATTGTCAATTGGTTTATGTGTATTCTTATGATTGCTTATTGTAAACATGCACGTAATCAACGCGATCTCCATGTCTTCGAAAACCTTATTGAAAAACCTAACGTGGCCACGCTGAAAAAATTACTAAACTTAGGTTTTCCTATTGCAGTTGCCTTATTTTGTGAAGTCGCTTTATTTGCCTTAACCGCACTGCTGCTATCCCCATTAGGGACGAATATTGTTGCTAGCCATCAAATCGCACTCAATACGAGCTCATTCTTATTTATGTTACCGATGTCATTAGGGATGGCGACCACAATTTTAGTTGGTCAACGTTTAGGAGAAGGTGCCGCCGATAAAGCCAAAAAAGTCTGTTATTCTGCCTTGATTGTCGGTTTACTTATTGCTGTCATGACTGCTGCCATGACGGTCATTTTTCGTACTGAGATCGCACAAATCTTTGTAAAAGATACCCAAGTCATCGCGATGGCTGGTACACTCTTACTACTAGCGGCTTTGTACCAATTCTCAGATACCGTCCAAGTTGTTGCAGGAGGCGCTTTACGCGGCTACAAAGATACGAAAGCCATTTTATATATCACACTCTTTTGTTATTGGGGAGTGGGTATGCCTATTGGCTATAGTTTAGCTCGTACTAATTTTTTCATTCCCGCCTTAGGTGCAGAAGGGTTTTGGATAGGCTTTGTCGTCAGTTTAACTATTGCAGCTGCATTACTGATGATGAGAATGAAGAAAATCCACGCTAAGCCAGATGAAATCTTATTCGCACAATTAGAGAAATTGAAATAATGAAAAAAATAATTAACGTAGGGATTGCTGGTTTTGGGATGTCCGCAAAAACGTTCCACTCCCCTTTTCTCGATCTTGATCCTCGCTTTCAAATTAAAAAAGTATTTGAAAGAACCACTGAGGTCGCAAAAACGATTTATCCTTATGTTGAAGTTGTGCATGACTTCAACGCATTACTCACACCAGAGATTGATCTCGTCATTATTACTACACCGAATCAAACACACTATACACTTGCCCAACGTGCTATCCTTGCAGGAAAGCACGTTATTGTAGAAAAACCACTTGCGATTACCGCACAACAAGCATTAGAACTTGATCAGTTAGCCCAAACCCATCATGTTGTTTTATCCGTCTATCAAAATCGACGTTGGGACAGTGGTGCATTAACTGTCAAAAAACTGATTGAAAAGAATATATTGGGCGATATTGTTGAATATGAAATCCGCTATGAACGCTTTAATCCAACTAAAAATAAAAAAGCTTGGAAAGAAACGGGAGAATTAGGCACTGGATTAGTTTACGATCTGGGTGTTCATCTTATCGACGAAGTCGTCGATTTGTTTGGTATTCCTACCGCACTTTATGCTGATGTAACAAAACAAAATCCAGACAGTGCAAGCGACGACAGTTTCCGTATCACCTGTTATTACGACTCAAAAAAAGTCACGTTATCTTCAACAAAATTTGCTCGAGAGCCTGCCCCCCATATTATTTTACAAGGAAAACGCGGCTCCTACATTAAGTCCAAGTTAGATAATCAAGAAGCCCTTTTAATTGCTGGAGTAAAACCCGAAGGTAATTGGAATCAAGAAAAAGAGGAAGATTGGGGAATATTACATACAGAAATTGCTCAAACGACTATACGTCAAAAAATTGCCTCTGAAACAGGTAACTATCAAGCCTACTACGATAATATTTATGCGGCGTTAGTCCATAATGCCCCTCTTGCTGTTACAGCCAAACAAGCTTATGACGTATTACGATTAATTGAAAAAGTATATGAAAGTGCAAAAAAAGGTCAGAAAATAGCGATTAATATAAACTAGAGTAGATGATCACTCGAATAATAATAAAAAAAGAGAGAAGAGGATGCACAGTTCTCCAGCCAAAACAACGCGATTCTAGGCATGATAAATCCCAGCCTTAGAAGGTTTTAGGAGTACGCTATTTTCGCGCTTTGCTAATATATTACTAAGCATACGGCTAAAATAAACGGTTATAAATGTATGAGAGCGTAAGCGAAAATAAGCAAGTGAAAGATAAAATTCAATAAAATCAGATAGTTGATTTATTAAAGCACAATAAAAAATCCCTCGTCGTAAGACAAGGGATTAGAAAATGGTGCGACTAGCTGGACTCGAACCAGTGACCCCCACCATGTCAAGGTGGTGCTCTAACCAACTGAGCTATAGTCGCGTTGTAAAAAGCAGCGCTATCATATAAAGTTTTAAAATATAAAACAAGTTTTTTTTACGCTCAGCCTTTTAACTGTTAAAAAAATCACCACATACCCTTAACTAAAACGGGGAATTTCGAATTTGTGATCTCGATCTAATTTTATTTTCGGCGTATAATACGCCCAGTTTTTTCTTGCAACCTTGAAATGAAATTAAGAAAGCAAGAATCAATATTTTACAACTTATTTATTTACGGAGCAGGTAATGTCTAGAAGATTAAGAAGAACAAAGATCGTATGTACAATGGGTCCATCAACAGAGCGTGGTAATAATCTTGAAAAAATTATCATGGCAGGTGCTAACGTTGTGCGTATGAACTTTTCTCATGGCACACCAGAAGATCATATCGGTCGCGCTGAAAAAGTACGTGAAATTGCGAAAAAACTTGGTAAAACCGTTGCAATTTTAGGTGACTTACAAGGTCCTAAAATTCGTGTTTCAACTTTTAAAGATGGAAAAATTTTCTTAAATATTGGCGATAAATTTGTTCTTGATGCTGACTTACCTAAAGGAGAAGGTACACAAGAAGGTGTTGGTTTAGATTATAAAACCTTACCACAAGATGTTGTTCCTGGTGACATTTTGTTATTAGATGATGGACGTGTTCAGTTAAAAGTACTTTCAACAGAAGGTGCAAAAGTATTCACTGAAGTTACAGTAGGCGGACCATTATCAAATAATAAAGGTATCAATAAACTAGGTGGTGGTTTATCCGCTGATGCGTTAACCGAGAAAGACAAAAACGATATTTTATTAGCCGCGAAAATTGGTGTAGATTATTTAGCAGTTTCATTCCCTCGTTCAAGTGCTGATTTAAACTATGCACGTGAATTAGCTAAAGCTGCAGGTTTAAATGCAAAAATTGTAGCAAAAGTTGAACGTGCAGAAACAGTAGCAACAACAGAAGCAATGGATGATATTATTTTAGCATCTGATGTGATTATGGTTGCACGCGGTGACTTAGGCGTTGAAATCGGTGATCCTGAACTTGTTGGTGTACAGAAAAAATTAATTCGTCGTGCACGCCAATTAAACCGTGTTGTCATTACTGCAACACAAATGATGGAATCCATGATCAGCAACCCGATGCCTACTCGCGCAGAAGTGATGGACGTTGCCAATGCCGTGTTAGATGGTACAGATGCAGTAATGCTTTCTGCTGAAACGGCTGCAGGTCAATATCCAGCCGAGACGGTTTCAACAATGGCTAAAGTATGTTTAGGTGCGGAAAAAATGCCAAGTATCAATGTTTCCCGTCACCGTATGGATGTGCAATTTGATACAATTGAAGAGTCGGTTGCTTTATCTGCAATGTATGCTGCTAACCATATGAAAGGTGTTGCTGCGATTATTGCTATGACACATACAGGTCGTACTGCACTGTTAATGTCACGCATTAGTTCTGGTTTACCAATTTTCGCGTTATCACGTAATCAAAGTGCATTGAACCTTTGTGCATTATACCGTGGCGTCACGCCAATTTATTTTGACGGAGTGAGCCGTAACTCAAAAGGTGCCGCTGCCGCAATTCAATTATTGAAAGAAAAAGGCTTTTTAGTTTCTGGTGACCTTGTATTATTAACACAGGGTGATGAAATCTTATCGAGTGGTACAAATACTTGTCGTACACTTGTGGTTGAGTAATCCACGCAAATACAAAAGAAAAGCGGAGAAACTTTTTCTCCGCTTCTTTTTTTCTGATTCAACTTAATTACCCTTATTTATTCCAATAGTTCCAACGATATTGTCTATTACTTAGACATATCGCTATTCATCTTTTTGACTCAATACATTCCTAAGGACATCATCAATCTCATACTTTACAACAAAGTTAAAACAGACTCCCCCTACTTTTACGTTCTAAACGTAACAGCAATATTACTTACTCTTCACTTATGAGCTTTCCTATTTATCTTGCCTGATTTAATCTACGCCAAGATCACATTTTTACTTTTCTTTGAGTGTTATTTTTGTACTCTTTATGTACAATCAAAGTATGCTTTTTATTCATTTTAGTGGTATGAATACAGATTAAAGCAAACTGCTGTTCATGATGTAAATGAGCGAATTCTATATCACATAGGAGAAACAAAATGAAAAAGCAAATGTTTATTGACATGCTGTATATTAGCTTTAACAGCCTGTAAAACCGAGATCGAAAAAAATGTCTCTCTCAATGCGCTATTAAACGATGCAATGAAAACGGAACATGCAACGTTAAATGTCCAAATTACCTCGTGCCATAGCCATGAGGACTCAAGAAAACCTTCAGAAGATTTGCTCAAAATACAGAAAAAAATTCCGACTGTCTTTACTAAAGCAACCTATAAAGAATGTTTTTCTAAACAATTTAATACATTTGCGAGTTTTGAAATCCCAATTGATATTGATAAACTAAAACATGAATCAGAATTCAAAAATGATGTGAGTCTCTATAGCTATAAAAATCGTCAATTAAATGTCAGAACCACAGCAACGTTAGCAAAAAACATTCGCAACTTTGTTGAAAATGAATTTATCAATGAGCTGGATTTTAATATCTTAATTACGTTAAAAAATGATACAAAGGAAAGCCACACCTTTAATGTCTACTCTGCTTATATTGATGACAATCCAACAGCAATTAATTATTTGACGTTGGAGTCTGGTGAAGAAATGAAAATTAAGCTTTCCAATGCCTCAGCCGACACCTTATGGGTATATGATGATGGCGGTGACACAACAGTTCTCAGTTCACCTTTTGAACTAGATGAGATCTTAGATGCACTTTATAGCCCATCAAAATAGGAATACTAAAAAAATCCCCTAATTGATATTAGGGGATTTTTTATTTGCGAATATTAAACGCGATTAAAGTACTTTAACATCAATCGCAGCTGGACCACGTTGAGAGTCTTGTACGCTATACTCAACACGATCACCTTCATTTAATGTTCTGTAGTTAGAACCCACAATGCCAGAAAAGTGAACGAATAAATCTTTACCGCCATCTGCTGGAGTAATGAAACCGAAACCTTTGTCAGAATTGAACCATTTTACTGTACCATTTAATTTAGACATATTGTCTTCCTCTTATAAAATTGAAATTTAAAATAGATGCTTGAAACAAGCGTAGTGCTAATAACTGTTACTTAAATAGAGAGAAGTAAAAGTGCTTTTCAAGTAACAAATAACGCTTGTAAATGAGGAAGAACTGTACTAACTAACATATATAAAACGGGTCTAGCGGCAAGCATTAGAACACGTTGATAAAATTAAAGCAAACAATATTTCAAATTATTTATTACGCTTTGATAAAATCATCATGCAACTCATCAAAACACAGTGTGCTGTGCTCATTGCATTTTAGCCAATTTTTCATTATGTTATTTTTTGAATCCATTATTCAACTCATTGGAGTAAACAATGAAAAATAAACTGATTTGTTATAAAAAAATGCCAATTTGGACCCGAGCATCACTGCCACGCCAGTTTCAAGAAAAACATAATACTCAAGAAGGAACATGGGCGAAACTCACTATTCTTAAGGGAAAACTCAAATTTTATTTTTTGACTGAAGCTGGTGACATTATCAGCGAGCATATTTTTACAGCAGAAAGTGATACGCCATGGATTGAGCCACAAGTTTGGCATAAAGTAGAGGCACTTTCTGATGATATGTGTTGCTATCTTGAGTTCTATTGCAAACATGAAGAATATTTTCATAAAAAGTATGACATGACACCAACACACTCAGAAGTCAAAAATGCCGTCACCTATTTAACGCCCTGTAAAGTGTTAGACTTAGGTTGTGGTAAAGGACGTAATTCATTGTTTTTGAGCTTACTTGGTTACAATGTCACATCTTTGGAGCGTAATGAAACAAGTCTCCGTTTTCTCACAGAAACCGCGGAAAAAGAAAATCTACCGATCCAGACCGCACTTTATGATATTAACACTGCCAATATTAAAGAACATTATGGTTTTATCTTATCCACAGTAGTATTTATGTTCCTTAATCCAGAGCGTATCCCATACATTATTCAAAATATGCAAGAACATACACTCTCTGGGGGATACAATCTGATTGTTTCGGCTATGTCTACTGCTGACGTACCTTGTCCTGTGCCTTTTCCTTTTACGTTTAAAGAAGGCGAATTAAAGCAATATTATCAAGATTGGGAACTGATAAAATACCATGAAGAAATGGGCGAATTACATAAAACGGATGAAACAGGTAATCGTATCAAAATGAAATTTGTCACCATGTTGGCAAGAAAGAAATAAGCTAGCGAGAGATGGCGGATTTGTCTTGTTCTTCAAGCTGATAGAAATCAAACGCGAAATAAATAGACCGCACAATAAGGGAACTGTGCGGTCTATTTTTAGTGTTTTTTATGAAAAGCTGAGAATGTTATTCATCAATACTGCGTAATAATTCGTTGATTCCTACTTTACCACGTGTTTTCTCATCTACTTTTTTCACGATGACGGCGCAATATAAGCTGTATTTACCGCATTTAGATGGCAGACTGCCTGAAACCACAACTGAACCTGCAGGCACACGACCATAAATAATTTCACCTGTTTCACGATCATAGATTTTGGTTGATTGACCGATAAACACGCCCATTGAGATCACTGAGCCCTCTTCTACAATCACCCCTTCAACAATTTCAGAACGCGCGCCAATAAAACAGTTATCTTCAATGATGGTTGGATTCGCTTGCAACGGCTCTAATACTCCACCGATCCCGACGCCACCTGATAAATGCACATTTTTACCGATTTGTGCGCAAGACCCCACAGTTGCCCAAGTATCAACCATTGTACCTTCATCAACACGTGCGCCGATATTGACATAAGATGGCATTAATACGGTGTTTTTAGCAATATACGCACCTTTGCGTACTGCTGCTGGAGGTACAACACGGAAACCTTCTTGTTGGAAACGTGCCGCATCATAGTCAGCAAATTTCATCGCAACCTTGTCATAATAATTGGTTTCGGCTCCTGCAATCACTTCATTGTCATTGATACGGAAAGATAATAATACTGCTTTTTTCAACCATTGATGTGTCACCCATTCGCCATCAATTTTTTCTGCAACACGGTATTTTCCACTATCTAATCCTTCGATGACTTCTTCGATTGCTGCTCGTGTTTGCGCATCTACTGTTTTAGGCGTAATCTCTGCGCGTTTCTCAAAAGCGGTTTCAATAATATTTTGTAATGACATGTTCTTTTCCTTAATCGGTTAAATGAATCCCCTATTTTTATCATATTTCACTTGAAAACTCACCTGTTAATTTAAAAGGTAACCTTTTATTTTGTATAAAAAATAATGTTCAAAGATTGCTCAAAGAAAGACATTTCAGGTAAAATCAAATCATCTACTTTCTAAGTGAGGATCTCGTTATGCAAAAACGATCTTTTGTCTCTCTCTTCAGCTTACTCACTATGATTTTTATGCTCTCAGGGTGTTGGGAGGAAAAAAAAGAAGATGCCAATGCCATTAGCTTTGAGCTCAATCCGATTGAAATCACTAACTATGCTGAAACGCCTAAAGAGGTTTACCCATTAGTCATTTCTTTTTCTGGTCCAGCTGCGCCTATTAGTGCGGTTAATCAAGAAGTGACTCGAGGTATTACGCTTGAGCCCGCATTAAAAGGGAAATGGTTCTGGCACACTGATACTACCCTTTCCTTTAAACCAGAACAAGATTGGCCCGCTGGACAAACTTATCAAATTAAAATTGATCCCCAAATACTTAATCCACAGCATACTTATGTCAAAGCTTTACAAAATGTCCAAACAATTACGACTCCCGCTTTTCGTGCTGAAATAACTGAACAACAGTTCTATCAGGATCCTAGTCAAGCTCATATTCGCCATGCGATTATTGGAGTATCCTTTACTCACCCTGTTGATCGTCAAAAATTTGAAAACGCGATTCAAGTGAATTTAGTGCGTAAAAATAGCGACGGCACACAACATATTATTTCACCGCTTCATTTCAAAGTCCGCTATACAAATAATGATACGGCCGCGTGGATACAGTCAGACAGTGTTAATCTTGCACAAAGTGATAACCAATATATTGAGACAAAAATTACTAAAAATCTAACCGCACTTTTAGGACAAAATCCTCTAGAAAATGAGCTTGTCGCGGATGTCAAAGTTCCCACAAAATTTAGCCTTGGTTTTTCAACAGGTATTTTAATTGCCCAAAATGAAAAACATGAAGCAGAACAAATCTTACACTTAAACTTTACTCATTTGGTCAAAGGTAGTGAGGTGGAAAAACATGTTTCAGCCTATCTGCTACCTGAATTTGCACCTGACAATTCAACGTATTGGCGCTACAACCAGATTACACAGGAGGTTGTAGATAAAGCACGTCAAGTCACATTAACACGCTTACCTACCGAAACGGCTTATGCCAATGGACAAAGTTTTAAATTAGCGATTCCAGCAAAACGTTGTCTCTACCTCTATGTTGATAACAAAATTTCTGCCCTAGGAGGTTACCAATTTAAAACACCTTTAGGCGATTTAATTTGTGCACCAGAATATCCAAAACATGTTAGTTTTGTAGGTAAGGGGTCGATACTGTCCTCTGTAGGTGATAAAAAAGTTACGATTAGTGCTCGTAACTTTGATGAAATTAAATTAGAAGTCGGTCGTATTCAAGAAGAACAATTACGCCATTTAATTTCACTTAATCAAGGTGATTTTCAACATCCTAATTTAGGCGAATTGAAAATTGATCACATTGCCGATTTCACAACAAAAACCTATAAAATCAACAATAAAAGACCACAAGAAGCCAACTACTTTGGGATTGATTTAACAACAATCATGAAACCACGTAATAAGCCAATGGGTGTCTATTGGCTAAAAGTGAGTGGAGAAAGCAAAACTGCACAAAATAACTTGCGTGATACCTCACAATATGAAGACTGGCGCAACGATGCGAACAACCAATTCAGTGATTACCGTTTAGTTGTTCTAACTGATTTAGGTATTATTGCTAAAAAAGCCATAGATGGTTCACAAATGGTCTTTGTTCAATCGATTAGTACAGGTGAAGCTGTTGAAGGCGCATCAGTGTCTGTCATCAGTCGCAATGGTTCGATTATTAAAACTGATTTTTCTGACGAAAATGGTGTGGTTCATTTTTCCTCACTAGATCATTTTAAACAAGAACTTGCCCCTGTTATGTACATTGTGTCAACAGAAGACCAATTGTCTTTCTTACCTATTGATAAATTTGATCGCAGTCTTGATTATTCACGCTTTGATGTGGGAGGCGTTTATGCAGATCAAGACATGGCAAGCTTAAAAGCCTATTTATTCAATGATCGCGGTATCTATCGTCCAAACGAAACAATCCATACTGGGATGATTACGAAATCACAAGATTGGAAAGTTGTATTGAATAATGTGCCACTTCAATTCATTATCACTTCGCCAAGTGAAAGAACGATGCTCAAACAAACCATTCGATTAGATAAGAGCGGTTTCAATTCTGTGAGTTTTACCTTACCTGAAAATGCGGAAACAGGAGAATGGTTTGCACAGTTATTAGTAGGTGAAAAGCACAATCAGAAAGAAGTGGGTTCTATGACGTTCCAAGTTCAAGAATTTCAACCTGATAGCTTAAAAATCCATACTACTTTTAATCAACCCGTCGTCGAAGGATGGATTGCGCCACAAGATTTAGTTGCTACAGTACAGCTATCAAACCTGTTTGGTACCCCTGCTCAACATCGTCGAGTTAACGCTGAACTCGCGTTATATCCTGTGCTCCCCGCATTTAGTCAATATGAACATTATCAATTTTTTGATAATCAACGGAATAAATCTGCTATCTTGTATGAAACAACGCTAAATGAGCAAATGACAGACAAAGAAGGAAAAGCCATTTTCCCGATTGATCTCAGCCAATATGCTGAAAATACAGCACAAATGCTGTTCTTTACCGCTGATGGATTTGAGAATGACAGTGGTCGCGCTGTATCGACAGTCAAATCAGTCATGGTGTCGGCTCAGCCATGGCTCGTAGGTTATCGAAGCGAGGTTGATTTAGCTTATTTGAAACCTCACATTCCATCCAATATTCACTTAATTGCTGTCAATCCAGCGTTACAACAAGTAGCAGTAGACAACTTGAAGGTCACATTGTTTGAACGAAAATATGTTTCGGTATTAACTCAACAGCCTTCTGGTGCTTATAAATATGAATCCAAACTAGTTGAAAATGAAGTTGAACAACGCACGATTACACTTGCACAAACAGGCTTGAATTTTGACCTCAATACAGAAAAAAGTGGTGACTTCGTCTTAGTATTAAGCAATGAATACGATCAAGAAGTAAACCGCATTCACTATACGGTGATCGGGAATAAAAATCTTACCGTTGCGATGGATAAAAATACCGAGTTGAAATTACGTTTAAACAAAAAACAATTCCAACCTCATGAAGAAATTGAGATCGCGATTCAAGCCCCATATGCAGGCAGTGGCTTAATTACGATTGAACGTGATCGCGTCTATGCACATAAATGGTTCAAAACAACAACAAACAGTTCAGTGCAACGTATTACTCTGCCAGCTAACTTTGAAGGAAATGGCTATATTAACGTGCAATTCTCTCGTGATATCCACTCAAATGATATTTTCACGAGTCCGTTAAGTTATGGCATTGCACCATTTACAGTGAATGTTGATAATCGTCGTTTAGACTTAAGCTTATCTGCACCGAAACGCGTGAAATCAGGTGAAGTGATTGAATTTAAACTGCAGAGTAATAAACCAAGTAAAGCGATCATTTTTGCAGTCAATGAAGGGATTTTACAAGTCGCTAATTATAAATTCACTGATCCATTAACATTCTTCTTCCCTAAAAATGCGTTACAAGTACAAACCTCTCAAATTCTTGATTTGATTTTACCTGAATTTAGTAAGGTGATGCAGTTCGCACAAATCGGGGGAGATACCGATATGGAGATGGACATCGCGATGAAAATGGCGATGGCTAATACGAACCCATTCAAACGTAAAACGGATAAACCTGTTGCTTATTGGTCTAACATCATCGAAGTAGAAGGCGAAAAAACGGTCACCTACCAAGTTCCAGAAGCGTTTAATGGTAAATTAAAAGTCATGGCGATTGCAGTCAGTCAAACAGGTAACCAAGTTGGTCATGCTGAAACAGCTACAACTGTACGTAATGATCTGGTTCTGTCCCCCACTGTTCCTCTTACTTTAACCCCAGGGGATCAAGCTGATGTGAGCGTTGCTATTGCCAATAATACGGATAAAGAGCAAAAAGTGAGCTTAAATGTCAGTGTGGATCCTCAACTTAGCTTAGTGGGTGAAACTGAAAAAACGATTGACATTGCACCGATGTCAGAAGGCATACTCCATTTTTCGATTCATGCTACGAAACAATTAGGCGCGAGTACAATGCGTTTCACAGCGTCTTATCAAAATGATCAACAACAAATGGTCCAGGCAGTTCGCCATGTCAACCTTTCCATACGCCCAATTATGCCAAAACAATTTGTGACACAGTTGGGTAAGGTTGATGCGGGTAAACATGCTGAGCATCAATTACCGATGACGTTGTTCCCACAATATCGTCAGCAATCCGCCTTATTTTCCCCTGTGCCACTGGTTTTAGCACAAGGCATATCTGCGTATCTGACTCAATATGATAATTACTGTACGGAGCAAATGATCAGTGCAGCAATACCAACACTCTTATTTGCTCACAACTCAGCTTATCAGCCACTATTAAAAGCGCTATCAAATAGCACTGATAACAGCTTAACGCAAAGCTCATCACAGACTCTTCACCAAGCGTTAGAAAAAGTCTTCACTTTACTGCCAAATCGCCAAACGGAAGAGGGTTACTATGGTGTTTGGAATAATATTGAACAAGGTGATCTGTTCTTGACCGCTTACGTTGCTCATTTTTTAACTGAAGCACAACAGCGAAACATTGCTTTACCGCAAGCTTGGTTTGGTCAAAATGGATTGTTTAATAATACAATCAGTGCCTTAGAAGAACAAAGCATGCCACAAGAAGGTGATGGTATCACTGAATTGCGTCAACGCGCTTATTCTGCCTATTTATTAACACGATTAGGTCAAGTGCCATCTAATGCTTTGATGTCTATTCGTACTCAATTAGAGCAAAATTTTAGTGCACAAGATTGGCAACATGATACGCTTTCTGCTTGGTTAGCCGCGGCCTACCATATGCTCAAACAAGAAAATGAAGCCAATCAGCTCATTGCGCCGATTGTTAAGCAACTCAATACCCCTCGTACAGAACAATGGTTGTACCGAGATTATAGTGACCCGTTGATCCAAGACAGCACGATGCTGTATGTCATTGCGCGTTATTTCCCAACACATCTCTCTCAAGTCGGCGATCATGTGTTGGCACGTATCACTCAAGACCTTAATCAACAACGCTATAATACGCTATCCTCTGCGATGGTACTGCTTGCACTTGATGCGTATGCTCAACAACATCAAGCAACGTTATCCAGCCTACAAATTCAACAAAATGGACAAGATGTCAGTCAAAATAATGATCTATTCCGTTTTGTTGATTTAAATAATGCACCAGCGAATGTGACTTTTGTAAATAACAGTAGCCAATCTGCTTGGTATGCATTAAATCAAGAAGGCTATCCAGAAAAAGTAGATGATAAAGCCTATGCAAATGGCTTAGAAATCCACCGCACTTATACGGATAAAGAGGGCAATAAACTGAATTCCGTAAAACTCGGAGAAACGGTTTATGTTACGATTAACCTGCGATCAACGGCTGACTATTTAAGTGATGTCATTATTACGGATCTCTACCCTGCAGGCTTCGAAGTCATTTGGCAAGCAGAAGTAGAAAATGAAGCGGATGACAGTTGGTCTCCACAGCATACAGAGATACGCGAAGATCGTATCCTAAATTATGGTGGAGTAGAAGGAACATTGCAGACGTTAAAATACCAACTTAAAGCAGTTAACGTAGGAACATTCCATATTCCACCGGTTTATGCTGAAAGTATGTACGACCGTAGCATTAAAGCTTACTCAGCAAGTGAAGGTCGCATAGCTGTTACACAATAACTCTCCTAAGACAAAACGCCCACCGTTTTACAACGATGGGCGTTTCTTTATTAAGCTATACACTGTTTGCTGGCAACTGCATACCCGCTTTTATTTGACATCTTATCGAACAGCTAACTCGACCCCTTCAAACAATTTTTTAATCGCATTATTATCACGTAGACGCTCCGCTTTTTCGACGAGATCACGTGTTAAATGCGGAGAAAAATACTGCATAAAGTCATACATATAAGTACGCAAGAACGTACTATGTTTGAAAGCAATTTGTACAGTACTCGGTGCAAATAAATGATCACCATTCAATGCCAGCAAATCATTGTCTGCTTCAGTATGTGCCATGGATGCCATGATCCCGACACCTAAACCTAAACGTACATAAGTTTTAATCACATCAGCATCTGTCGCGGTAAACACAATATTGGGTAAAATACCCGCACTATTAAATGCGTAGTCTAAATCAGATACACCAGTAAAACCGAATGTATAAGTCACTAATGGATATTTACCAAGCTCTTCGATTGTCAGCTGTTTACATTGTGCTAAAGGATGGTCACGCTTCACAACAATAGAGCGATTCCACATATAACAAGGTAATAACACGACATCATCAAATAAATATTGAGCTTCAGTCGTGATCGCGATGTCCACTTCACCAGATAATAACGCATTATAAATTTGCGTAGGTGATCCTTGATGGATATGTAAACTCACATCAGGATATTTTTTGCAAAAGCGTTCGATTACTGAAGGTAATGCATAGCGTGCTTGTGTATTAGTGGTCGCAATACGCAACACCCCATGATTAGGCTGAGTAAACTCATTGGCAACCGCTTTAATACTTTGCGTTTTAACCAATAACTCACGTGCAATCGCAACAATTTTCTGCCCAGCAGGTGTCAAGGATTTAATATGCTTCCCATTACGCTCAAAGATTTCTAAACCCAATTCATCTTCTAATAAACGTACTTGTTTACTAATACCAGGTTGAGAAGTAAAAAGCGCATTCGCTGCTTCTGTCACATTCAAATTCTGATTAACAATTTCAACAATATAACGTAATTGTTGTATTTTCATACACTAATCCTCGCCGCATTTGCACAGAAGAAAAACTATTTTTTATAACGCTTACTTAACTCAGAATAACGCTTCACCGCTTTGCGAATTTTACCTGTTTTCGCACGGCGACGAGGCTGTGTCACGTCAAGTTTCGTTTCCACCTCTGGTGGCAGCCCAACCAGCTCCCTTAGATAATTCACATTGGTTAAATCCATTTCTTCCCATCCTCCTCGAGGTAATGATTTCATCAATGAAATATTGCCATAACGAGTACGGATCAAGCGGCTGACTTGTACACCCTGTGACTCCCATAAACGACGCACCTCTCGATTACGCCCTTCCATCAAAGTCACATCAAACCATTGGTTCATCCCAACTCCCCCCGCGAATTTAATTTCTTTAAAATTTGCAGGACCGTCTTCTAATTGCACCCCTTTTTTCAAGCGATGTAACATGGCGTCGTCAACCTGTCCAAAAACCCGCACAGAATACTCACGTTCCACTTCTCGACTTGGATGCATTAAGCGATTAGCCAATTCACCATCTGTTGTAAACAAAAGTAATCCTGATGTATTAATGTCCAAACGTCCAACGGCAATCCAACGTGCCCCTGTTAAACGTGGTAGGCGATCAAAAACGGTTGCGCGTCCTTCTGGATCATGACGAGTACATAACTCCCCTTCGGGTTTGTAATACATCAACACTCGGCATACTTCTTTTTGTGCGGGTTTCAAATTAATAATATGCCCATCAATACGGATCTTCAGCCCCGCATGTACATTCACTCGGTCGCCAAGCGTCGCGATTTTACCATCAACACTCACACGATTTTCAGCAATCATTGCTTCAATTTCACGACGTGAACCTTGTCCAGCTCGCGCCAACACTTTTTGTAGTTTCTCCCCCTCTACATTTACCTTTTGCGCAGATGAACTTAGTGTAGCCACTTTTTCAATATTAAGTGGTTTAACCTGCTTTTCCGTGCTTTTACTATTGAAATGAGAAACCGTTTTGGGATTCGCCTTATGTTTTGCGATTGGCTTTTCAACGTGCGGCTGATTTTGACGAGAATTTGTCTTCGTAAACTTCATATTTCCTCTAACTTGTCGCTTTCACAAGCGTCTATTTTTAAAACAATATACCCTAGACAAAAGGTGTTATATCACCACTGCCCTCGCGTAAAATGACTGGCGTTGCTTCAGTTAAATCAACGACAGTTGTGGGATCTTGCCCAAGATAACCACCATGAATAATTAAATCTACATGACGTTCTAAACGTTCACGGATTTCTTCTGGATCAGACTGAGTGACATGCTCTTCACCAGGTAACATGAGTGAACAAGACAAAATTGGTTCACCTAATGCTTTTAATAAATCGAGTGCAATCTGATTATCAGGCACACGAATACCAATTGTCTTCCGCTTTGACGTCATTAAACGTCGTGGTAATTCTTTAGTTGCTGTTAAAATAAAAGTATAACGCCCAGGCGTATTATTTTTTATTAAACGATAAGCACTATTCGTCACTAACGAATACGTGGATAATTCAGAAAGATCACTACACACTAACGTAAAATTGTGCCCTTCTGGTAACTGACGAATTTGTACAATGCGGTCCATAGCGTGCTTGTCCCCGATCATACAACCTAACGCGTATCCTGAATCTGTCGGATAAACAATCACACCACCATCACGTAAAATATCAACTGCTTGGTTAATTAACCGCACTTGTGGATTTTCTGGGTGAATATAAAAAAATTGGCTCATCGTTCTATGTCCTTGGCAATAATATTATTTATTATACACTTTGTTAGGTTAATCCTATAACGATTTGATGCAAAAAATAAAAAAGACGGTTTAATACACTAAACCGTCTTTTCTGATCTTACCTTTGCCTATAGTCATTTGCCTGTTGTAAAAGTTGCCGACTTTCTTTAAGAAATTGCTCCGAATACTCACCAAACCATTGTTTAACTTGATTAAAGCTGTCAATAAACCCTTGTTTATTATCTTGTTTAAAAAAAGCTAAACTTTCTTCATAACTCTGTTTAAGACTTTCAATCACGGCTAGATTTTCAGGTTTATCCATAATGATATCTGCATAAAGCTCTGCATCTTGAGCAAATAAACGCCCAATCATCGCTAATTCTAAGCGATAAATAGGAGAAGAGAGAGCCAATAAACTGGCTAACGCTACAGGCTGCTTTGACAAATGCAATCCATTGGCAAATGTCGAAAAATGACGTAAAGCTTGTACATAAGTCATACTGTGATCATGTTCATCCGCATCTACCGCATAGCACGTGGCTCCCCACATTTGCATTTGTTCAATCAACCATTGATAACGTTCTGCAAAACGACCATCACAGCGAACAATAACTTGTTTAGCCATACTTGCAATATCAGGGCCAAACATAGGATGTAGTCCTACAACTGCCCCATTGTGCACATTTAGCATTGCCGTTAAAGGCGCACGTTTTACTGAAGTCAAATCCGCTAACAACATATTTTCCGTTAAAAAAGGTTGTAAACGTGTGATCGTTTCAACGGTTTTCGCAATCGGCACAGAGACAATGACCACATCAGTTTCTTTCAAAATATTTGCCGCACATTGCCAATCTTCTTGTTCTAATACCTCAACTTGATAGCCTGATAACATAAAATAACGGGCGAACAAACTCCCTAATTTTCCTCGTCCTCCCACAATAACAATTTTTCTTACCGCAGGGTTAACAGTTTTAAAACCGAACTGATTTTCTCGTGTATAAGACTCTCGCATAACACGCCGCAATACATCTTCGATTAAATCAGCAGATATGCCTAAGGCTTCTGCTTCCTCACGTCTGTCTTTTAGCATCTCGGCTTCACGTTCAGGCACATAAATAGGCAAGCCATGCTGATGTTTAACTTCCCCCACTTGTTTAACTAAATCAAGCCGAGTTGCTAATAATTGCAATAATTCACGATCCACTTGATCGATTTTAGCCCTTAATTCTTTCAGTGCATCCACGTGTTATCCCTTTTTCTTATCTCGTAATGCTGATGCCATATGACGTAACAACATATCGGTTGTTTCCCAATCGATGCAAGCGTCAGTAATCGATACACCATATCGCATTTCACTCACAGGTTGTTCCGCACTTTGATTACCTGCATGTAAATTGCTTTCTAACATGAGACCAATGATTGACGTATTACCATCAACAATCTGTTGAACCGCATTTTTTGCCACTTTAGGCTGAAGACGATAATCTTTATTCGAGTTACCATGACTACAATCAATCATAATACTTTTTTCCAATCTAGCTTTGTCTAACTCTTGTTCACATTGTGCGATATATTCTGCTTCATAATTCGGTGTTTTCCCACCACGTAAAATGACATGCCCATCTGGATTACCCGCAGTATGTAATAAGTTGACTTGCCCCTGTTGATTGATACCAATAAAACTATGTCCCATTGATGCCGCTTTCATTGCATTAATCGCTGTCGACAAGCTGCCATCTGTTCCATTTTTAAACCCGACTGCCATCGACAAACCAGATGACATTTCTCGGTGTGTTTGTGATTCTGTTGTTCTTGCCCCAATCGCTGACCAACTAAATAAATCCGCCATATATTGCGGGGTAATCGGATCCAACGCTTCTGTCGCGAGTGGCAAGCCCATTTCGGCTAATTGTAACAATAACGCTCTTGCAATATGTAAACCGTTTTCTACATCAAATGAACCATCTATTTTAGGATCATTAATCAAGCCCTTCCAACCCACTGTCGTTCTTGGTTTTTCAAAATAAACACGCATCACAAGATACAATTGATCTTGTAATTCATCGGCAAGTGCTTTTAAGCGAGTGGCATACTCTAAAGCGGCGACAGGATCATGAATCGAGCAAGGTCCAATAACAACTAATAAACGAGGATCGCGTTTATGAATAATATTGGCAATATCACGACGTGACTGCTCTATTTGTACACGAAGTGGAGATAAAAGTGGGAGTTTTTCTTTGAGTTCTCGTGGGGTAATAAGTACTTTTTCACTTACAATATTCACGTTATGAATACTATCTTTATTCATTTTTCTATCCTTAAATTCATTATATCAAAACCAAAGTGTAAATTTATTTTTACGAAAAGTGTAATAAATACATTACATCAAAATCAAAGATGATTCAATCATTAAATGAATTTTAATCGAAATGTATATAACGACACCAAATTGTTTTAAAGTTGTTAATCATCGTTTACGATAACGATTGATAATTCATTTCAATTACATTTTCCAAATGAGAATAGTTTTTGTTGGATTTTCTTTATAAATTAATTAGTTACATTTAAAATTAAATAAAAATCGCTTGCTAATTCTCAATAACAGCTATACAATGCCCAACATTATATAGATTAAATAACAATCTATTATTCATTATTTTTTAACATATCAGCGGAAAGAGGTGAGTTATGCTAAGCAAAGCAATTGCTGAAAAGCTAAACGAACAAATCAATTTAGAATTTTATTCTTCAAATGTTTACTTACAGATGAGCGCGTGGTGTGCCCATCACGGCTATGAAGGTGCGGCGGCATTTCTTTTACGTCACGCTGATGAAGAAATGCAACATATGCAAAAATTATTTAATTATGTGAGCGAAACCAGCGGTATGCCATTATTAGGTAAAATTGATGCACCCAAAAACGACTACAAAACATTAAAAGAAATTTTTGAAACAACCCTAGAGCACGAGAAATTAGTGACATCAAAAATTAATGAATTAGTTGAAGTCACGTTTGCTCATAAAGATTATTCTACATTCAATTTCCTACAATGGTATGTTGCAGAACAACACGAAGAAGAAATGTTATTCAATAGCATTATCGATAAATTTAATTTGTTAGGCGAAGATGGTCGTTCTCTTTATTTCATCGACCGTGATTTAGCGACATTATAAGGTAGGAGAAAAAATATGTTATCGCAAAATGTCATTAATTTATTAAATGAACAAATGAACTTAGAGTTCTATTCTTCTAATTTATATCTACAAATGAGTGCGTGGTGTGAACAAAATGGATTCAATGGAACTGCCAAATTTCTTGCAGCCCATGCGACTGAAGAAATGCAACATATGCGTAAATTATTCACTTACTTAAATGAAACAGGCGCATTGGCTGTTATTGGTGAAATTGCCGCGCCAGCGCATCAATATTCATCACTTAAAGATGTACTTGAAATTACCTATAAGCATGAAAAATTAATCACACAAAAGATTAATGAATTAGTTGGCAAAACTTTTGAAGAAAAAGATTACTCCGCTTTCAATTTCTTACAATGGTATGTTGCAGAACAGCATGAAGAAGAAAAACTTTTTAGTGGTATTTTAGACAAGTTACACTTACTCGGTGAAGATGGTAAAGGGTTATTCTTGATCGATAAAGATCTTGGTAACATCGCGATGGCAACAAAATAACCCCCTATTTTTCATCCTCAAAGGCACGTTATCACGTGCCTTTTTGTTATCAAAAAATCCTGATTGCCCTTCTGAGAATTACACGTGTGTATAAGTGCGGTAAAAAAACAAAACTAGCAAAATACACAACATAATCACAATTTGAATTAAGCGTTTTTTGGTTAATTTTTCTGCTGCCATTTTTCTCTCTCTTGCTGATATTTAGTACTTCTTAATTTTAACATTTGATGATATTATTTGAGATAGATCAAGTTTATATTATTTTATTGTGTTAATTAAGGTTTTATCTATGGACACTAAAATTGGGCGTAAAGTGCAATCCGGCGGATGTGCAATTCATTGTCAAGATTGTAGTATCAGCCAGCTCTGTATTCCTTTTACGTTAAACGAACAAGAGCTCGATCAGCTTGATAATATCATCGAACGTAAAAAACCAATACAAAAATCACAGGTGTTATTCAAAGCAGGCGATCAACTTTCCTCTCTTTACGCGATTCGTTCTGGCACAATCAAAACTTACACAATTAGTGAAACAGGCGAAGAACAAATTACGTCTTTCCAACTTCCTGGGGATTTAGTCGGGTTTGATGCGATCATGAATATGCAGCATCCTAGCTTCGCACAAGCATTAGAAACCTCAATGGTATGTGAAATCCCATTTGACATTTTAGATGATCTGTCTGGCAAAATGCCGAAGTTACGCCAACAAATCATGCGTTTAATGAGTAATGAAATTAAAAATGATCAAGAAATGATTTTATTGCTCTCCAAAATGAACGCTGAAGAGCGTTTAGCGGCGTTTATTTATAATCTCTCAAGACGCTATTCAGCACGCGGATTCTCAGCTCGTGAGTTTCGTCTCACGATGACACGTGGCGATATTGGTAATTATCTTGGGTTAACCGTTGAAACGATCAGTCGTTTATTGGGTCGTTTACAAAAAATGGGGATCCTTTCTGTACAAGGTAAATATATTACGATTAATGATATGGTAGCGCTGATCGAATTATCAGGTACAACCAAAACCAATATTCGTATGGGCATTTAAAAAACACTAGTGCAATGTCGCATTGCACTAGATGTACTTTTTCAAATCTTGCCTTGTCATTTCTCTAAATCTTTTCTATGCTATATCCAACCCAATCAGTAATGGAGGTTGTGATGAAGTTCAATAATATACTTGTTGTTTTAAATCCTGAAAATGAAAAGCAGTACGCCTTAGCGCGTGCCGTCCGCTTAGCTAAAGAACAAAAAAGCGACCAAAAAGTCCATATCACTGTTTTTCTGTCGGTTTATGAGCTGTCTTATGAAATGTCTGCACTGCTTTCCTCCGAAGAACGAGAAGAAATGCACCAAGGTGTTATTGCACAAAGAACCTTAGCCATTCAACCCTATTTAGAAAAATACGCTGATCCCAATATTGAATTCAATGCAGTTGTTGTATGGCACAGTAATGAAGCAGAAGCGATCGCTCATGAAGTTGAACAAAACCAATATGATTTAGTAGTCAAATATACAAAAGAAGAAGAAGAAAGCATCACGTCATTAATCTTTACGCCAATGGATTGGCAACTTTTACGCAAGTGTCCGAAACCCTTACTTATGGTAAGAGATGGCGACTGGAAACATCAACGCCGAATTTTAATTGCCGTGAATGTGGCTGATGATGAAGAAAAAAACCATAACGTATTCAATGATCAACTAGTCTCTCTGGGTATTGATCTCGCTGACAATCTTGAACGTGGGAATGTCCATCTAGTTACCGCCTATCCTCCTACGCCAATTAACATGGCAATTGATTTACCTGAATTTAATAGCGGTGAATATGAGAAAAATGTTCGCAATCAGTACTTATTAAATATGAAAGCATTGCGTCAGCAATTTGGTATTGATGATGATCATACCCATGTACGAGAAGGGTTTCCAGAAGAAGTCATTCCTCAAGTCGCAAAAGAGTTAGAAGCTGAGCTGGTTGTATTAGGTACGATTGGTCGCACGGGTCTTTCTGCTGCATTTTTAGGCAATACCGCAGAACATGTTATCAATAAGCTGAGTTGTAATTTGCTTGCAATCAAACCAAACAAAATGGACATTACGCCTTAATACGTGGTCAATTTTGCAAAAAATTTAATAAAATAGCCTGTCAAACTTAACAGGCTATTTTTAAATCAAAAGAATACATTATTTGTATTTTTTGTGATATTCATTACGGATATCAAATAATTTTTTCGCTGTTGCTTTTGCTGCGTCTAATTTACCTTCTTGTGCGAGTTTATCTGCTTCATCAATGACGCTAATAAACTCTTTCATCCCCTCTTGATAACCTTTGAAATCCGTATCATTATCAATGCTAGAAGGTTTTTTCTCACTTGATTGAAGCGCTAATTCACGTAATGCTTTTGCTGATTTTTGGAATTCAGCAACATCATTCGCATTCGTCAATGCAGCGGCAACGCCTTTCATTTGGTTCATTTCAGCACGAACGTTTGCTTCCGCAACTGTCGCAACGGCTAATCCCACAATGGCAATAGAAAATAATTGCTTTAATTTATTCATTCTTATTCTCCCACAAAATTATAAAAAAATAACCAAACCATCAAAATATATTCAATGGTCTGGTCATTTTAACGAATCTTATTTTATTACGCTACAAGTTAAACAATATAAATATTGTCCTTTCGGATCATTCATTTTATTTAATAGTCCTAACTGTTGTGTGACATGATGGTATTCAGTCGGTACACCAATAGTTTCAGACAACGTTTGTTTCACAAAGAGTTGCATATTATGTTTGACATCACGTAATACGCTATTCAATAAGCTTTCATCTGTTTCCACCAACCATTCAATTGCAAAATCGGTCACTTGTTCTGACTCTTTTAATGATTGATTGACTAACTCAGCCGCCTTTGCTACAGCAATATCAAATGTTCCTAGCTCATCCACTAACTGATGGTTTAGTGCCTCTTGTCCCAACCAAATTTTACCTTGTGCAACCTTATCTACCTCAGCTTTGCTTAAGCCACGCCCTTCACTGACAAGAGATAAAAATTTATCGTAGCCATGCTCAATTTCCAGTTGGAAAACATCATTCAATTCAGTAGATACCCCACTTAGCCCAGAGATATCGCTCAATGGAGATGTTGATACACCATCGGCAAAAATCCCGACTTTTTGAATTGTTTTCTCGAACGTTGGAAACAAGGCGAAAATGCCAATAGAACCTGTGATCGTATTTTTATCTGCAACAATATAATCTGCTGTACTTGAAATCCAATAGCCTCCCGAAGCTGCCATCGCCCCCATAGAAACTACTACAGGTTTACCAATGTTTTGTAACTGTTTGATTTCTTGACGAATAATCTCAGAAGCAAAGGCACTGCCACCAGGACTGTTTACACGTAATACTACTGCTTTTATCGCATCATCATAATATGCCTGACGCAATAAACGAGCAATAGTATCCCCCCCCACTTCATGTTCATCACTTTCCCCATCAATAATTGCGCCTTCTACATTCACCACCGCAATCTTATGTGTCCCTTCTTTCACTAAACGATCGGGTAAGGCTGACAAATATTGATCGAACTCGACTAATTTTGCATTTCCTTCTTCATCTTCACCAAACCATTCAATGAGTTTATTTTCCATGTCTAAACGGGTTGCCAAACCTGTTACTAGACCACGTTGTTGGCTATAAGCTGTTTGATTACCTTTTAATTCTCGAAGTGACTGAATATAGGTCTTTGCATCAGGTAACACTACATGGCTATCAATCTGACGATTCTGTGCAACGGTTTGTTTATAATTGCTCCACATCTGCCCCAACCATTGTGCTAAATCCGCTTTTGCTTCTGGTGACATATCATCACGTAAAAAAGGCTCAACAGCGGATTTATACGTTCCGACACGGAAAACATGAGCAGTAGTATCAAGTTTATCTAGCATCGACTTAAAATATAAACTTTCTTGACGTAACCCAGTTATATCAACATGACCAATCGGGTTAATATAAATTTCATCCGCATAACTGGCTAATAAATATTGTGACTGGCTCAAGCTATCCGCAAATGCAATAACGGGTTTCTTCGATGTTTTAAATGTATTAATTGCTTGCCCAACATACTCCAGCGCAGGTAAATCCGCACCTTCAAAGAAATTTAGATCTAAAACAAGACCACGAATACGTTCATCGTTTGCAGCCTGTTCAATACTATATACTACATCAAAAGTCGAAATCTGTCTTGGAATATGTTGATTGTTTAATTCTTTTAATGCATTCTGCCAAGACATTGTTTCTTCGCGGTTATCTGCTAAATACCCATCTAAATTCAAGAGCAATGCCCCTTGATCGCCTGTTAAGATTACATCGTGTGTTTTATTAAGATTCGCAAAAATCCCTACTAATGCTGCAAATAACAGCACAAAAACCAAAAATACAATATTCATGACGACATCACGAATAAAATTGAGAACACGCCAACAATATGTCAAAAAATGCATAATTAATTGCATAACACCTCATCATGATTAGAACCGAAAAAGAAGTTGCGCTAAAATACCATAAACTTTACTGACAATAAACGTCCCTTCCCAAATATGCTAAAATCGACCGCACATTGATGATAAGGAGAAACTTCATGGATGCATTACAGTTATTAACCACACGTCGCTCAGAAAAAAAATTAACGTCCCCTGCACCAAATAAAGAACAGCTACAATTGATTTTTCAAGCTGCACTCAATGTTCCCGATCATGGTCGTTTACACCCCTATCGATTTGTCGTTATCGAAGGGGAGGCTTTTGCAAGATTTGAAACATTATTAAAGCAAACAGTACACGAGTTTGCTTTAGGAGAAGAAAAACTGAAAAAAGCAGAAAATCTGGCACAACGTGCTCCGATGGTCATCGCTGTCATTTCAAGTATTAATGACAGCAATGCCAAAATACCAGGGTGGGAACAAATGCTTACAGCAGGTTGTGCAGCTTATGCCATACAACTGGCTACTAATGCGCAAGGCTTTGCTAATGTTTGGATAACAGGAAAATGGGTAAATGGTACCGCACTACGTACGGCATTTCATTGCCAAAACAGTGAAAAAGTGATCGCACTTCTTATGCTGGGCACAGCCGCAGAAAAAACAGAAAGAGAAAAAAAATCCCCCGAAATAGCTTCATTTATCTCTTATTTATAAGACAAAGGACAGAGTAGTCTGTCCTTTTATTTTCCTCATTCTTCCAATATATAAGCTTCAAGCGTATGATGAGGTTTTTGTTGCTCTAGTGGAGGGAGTGTCATGTAGTCCCCATAATACATCGTAAGGTGCTCATGATACCCATTCATAACTGGTAATTGATATCCTTCAAAGTCCAAATAAACGACATCATTAAAATACGATTTTGGCATATAAGATTTTTGCCAACCACCATAGTCTGATAAGACTAAGCCAATATAATCCGTTTTCTCTATTGGATATTTATCTTGAAATGCCTTTAAATTCGCCATCATCTTATTAAATAAATAATGAGATAACTTAGAAAACAGCGTATGAGCCAAGGAGTTATCTTTTGCTCGGTACCATCTTTTACGGCACGAAGAAAAACGCAATTTAACCCGTCGATGCTTTTTCATCACTTGATAAATGATATCTGGTTGGTGAGGAACGCCATCCCAAATAAAAATATCAATAAAAATACCAGATACTCTCCCCTTGGTATCGACAATTTGTGTTTTATTATCAAAAATCTTCGACATTTCTCCAGGAATCGCACCGTGAATATCTTCAGCGAGGGATAACGTATATCTTGTATGCTGCTGTGCAGACCAAACTTGAACGAATCGCGTATATTCATCCCGACACATATACACATCAATATCATCATCCCAAGGGATAAAGCCTTGATGACGGACTGCACCAATAAGTGTTCCACCACCGAGAGAATATTTGATCTGATGTTCTGCACAAATTTGATCAAAATACTTCAGAATATCTAAAGTAATTAATTGATGTTCCCTGAGCGTGATTTGTCTCATATTAATTTCCTGCTAAGCTTTTCAAAATAAATTCGTATTGAATCACATTGTCCATTTCATATCCGTCAGATAATGCGACCTCTTTTGTCATGACATCCAATTCTTTCATTTGCTCCATAGGAATATTATCCCAATACAAGCTCGACTGGCTTAACATGTCGTGATCAAGATAGTGAGGGAGCACTGATTTTATCTTACGACAATCTTCATTTGACCAAAAGGAAACGCCTAATAAACTCGGCAAGTGCTTATTTGTAACTTCTATTTTTTCTACTTTCCCTTCAGCCGTTAAAATTGGCACCCATTCTTTATCTTCACTCTCTGGTCTTTGAACAACAAAATAGAAACTTTTCTCTGGTTTTGTTAAAAAAATATTCTTAAATAACACCACATCAGAATCGATCACAAAACTATCCGAAAAATAATCTTTTGCAGTAAAAAAGGAATAAATACTATTATATTCACGGTATTTAGCGTTATATAAAAGATGGCAGCCATATTGTTCTGCTAAGTAATCAAACTGCTCTGACAAATGTCCTGTTACAATATAAATCTCGTTTATATTCGCTTGTTTTAAATAGTGAATCGTTCGTTCAATATTAGGAATATTATCAATGGGTAAGAGCGCTTTATGAGTTTTTTGTGTAATTTCTTTAAAACGACTGCCTAACCCAGCGGCAAGTATAATTGCATTCATAGCCTTTCCTTATGTTCTTTTAATGTCAATCCAGCCCCTAAAATCACACCTAATACTAATAACATCGAGACAAAATTCACATCAGTATCATTAACAACTAACCCAATCAAAATAATCCAAAATCCGTATGTAATATTCAACATCATTGCACGAATAGGTTTGATCAAATAAATTGCTCTATAGTATAAAAAATAAGACATCATGGATGAAAGGATAATAAAAATAATCAAAGTCAAAAAGTGCGTATTTTTAAATGAAGGTAAAAAATCCAAAAAGGCGACATCGAATGACAAAAGTAATATCAAGTACCCAATACTCGAACCGAGTTGTCTCAAAAAATAAGCAACAGAGGAAGGAATCGACTGCATGACATAAGAAGAAATCACAATTTCACTGCCCCAACTGAGCGCACAGACAACAGCTAACGCGATTCCCAATAGAGAAAATTGAGCATTGTTTGCATCAATACCTAATAAAATAGTACAGCCGATTGCAAGAGACAAACCAATTACACCTGTTTTGGTCATCGAATCTTTTAAGAATAAAACTGCTAAAATAGCACCAAATACAGGATAAACTGATGAAATTGGTGCCGCATAGCCTACACCAATATATTGAATGGCTTGGAGATAACACAGCATACCAATCGGTCCACCAATGATACCCGCCAAAACGCCTAGTATGGTACCTTTATTCTTGAACTTAATGATCGATAAACTTTTTAATTTATAGTGTGAAATGCCACAAAAAATAAAGGCTGTGCTTTCAATGATAAATAATAAGCATAACACGATTGCAAGTGATGTGGTAAAAGGGTAAGTAGTATTTAAAATTTCATACAAAATCCCTGCAATACCCCATAATAACCCCGAAAAAATCCCTGCTAAATAGCCTTTATATTTGTTCATCGTATATCCTTAAGCTTGCTTCCATTCACTCATAAATGAAATCGCTCTTTCGAGGCGCCGCTGACCATAATCATCAAAAAACTCATTATTTTCTTCTTTGACTAGCGTCCAGACAAACCACAACACATCTTGTGTAAATTGATAAAATTTAATTTTTGTTAGCATGACAGCGGAAATCGGTTCATCTTGAAAATAATGCAATAAAAAAGTCTTTTTTTGCTCATCGTTTAGTCTTGCCTCTAAGAAAAAGGCCGCAAGATCAAACATAGGGTCATTCATACCTGAATATTCCCAATCAATAAAATAAACATCTTGCTTTTTTAAAAGAATATTTTCAGGAACTAAATCATTATGACAGGCTACAAGTGTTACGGTGTGCTCTGATAAATAATTCTTCACAAATTGGAAAAAATCCAGTAATTCTGGCATGCGCTGATGATAGTGGTAAAAACGAAGCTTATCTTTTAAAAGCCCCAGATATTTATCAAATTCCAGAAATGGATCAAAACGGTTGGCTAATTTTGCATTACTCTGATGAAGCGCACGCAATTGTTTGGCTACTTGAATTAAATGGGTTGTATCCTTAATCGTGTCGTGATCTAGCGTCATACTATCTGATAAATATTTAGTAATTTTAATACCTGATTCAGCATCTAAAAAACAGGTTTCTACGTTGAATCCAGCCTCTGACATTACAACACTATTGATGGCTTCATGATCTCGAACAATCAAGCTTTCTGTCATTGCTCCAGGAATTCTCACAACATACTGCTCTTGTTGTGTCGTAACAAGATAGTTTTTGTTTGTCATTCCGCCCAAAAACACAGTATCAACAATGTCAGTTGGTGCCAATCCTAGTTTATCCTTAATAATCGCGTTAATTTCTTCCATCGTGTTTTCTTTCATTAATTCAATTGTTCTCTATCATTTATAGCATCACATTCCCAACCACTGTATTCGCCACCAAATTGATTGGCAAGTTCCTCACATTCTTCGACGACTCGAAAAATATCAGCATTATCTAAAGGCATCTCCTGCTCTAATTTGACAAGATACTTTTCCTGCTCTTCCTCTTCAAGATTGATTGGCGCGTTACTATATTGCAAGGAAACAAAATCAATGTTCTGAATATTTACCTGTTCCATAAAACGAAACATACTCTCTTCATCATCAAAATAAAAAGTATGTTCAACGACATAAGTATCAGAAAGATCACGACCATTTTGACTTAATAACGCTAATACTTCTTCCGTCGCATTCATTTTCATTTCTAATGGAGAAGGCAATAAAAAATCAAAGTAAATATCCCAATGTGGATCATCTTGACTCTCAATGTGTTCAATATAGTCAAATTGTTGTAATACATCCAGACAAGGCTCAAGGTCGTCACAATAAAAATAGAGTTGAGCCTTACCTGCTGAAAAAACATATCCCGCATATAAGGTATTGGGTAAAGCACTAAGCTGTGTTGATACTTTTAAAATCTGTGTCATTAATGTTTGATAAGCCTGATTGGTGGGCAATTCGCCATCATCCATCACCTCATATGCAAATTGAAATTGGATAATTTTATGACTCGTTTCCGAAGGAAATTTCGTTAAAATATCAAGATTCACAGAAAAGATGGCAAGTTTATCATTCACTAATGAGCGATAATGTTGCCAGCTTTGTTCTAATGTCATGGGATTACCTTAACCTTATTTAAATACAGCCCAAACTGGCGCATGATCAGAAGGCTTATCCATCGCACGAATATCTAATGCGATCCCAGTATCTACGCAACGCTCTGCTAAACTCTGATTAGCAATAATATGATCAATGCGTAAACCTCGATTATCATCAAATCCTTTAGAACGGTAATCAAACCACGAGAATTTATCATTGACCTCTGGATGTAAATAACGGAAGGTATCCACTAAACCATAACGATACAAACGATTCATCCATTCTCTTTCTTCTGGTAAGAAAGAACATTTTCCTGTGCGTAGCCAACGTTTACGATTTTCATCACCAATCCCAATATCTAAGTCAGTCGGACTGATATTCATATCCCCCATAATAATAATAGGATTCTCGGCATTGTGGTCCTTTTCTAAATACTGTTGCAAATCGGCATAGAATTTTTCTTTAGCGGGAAATTTGGTTTCATGTTGACGACTTTCTCCCTGCGGGAAATAGCCGTTAATCACGGTCAATAAACCAAAATCCGTTTCAAAATCTGCCATAATAATACGCTTCTGGGCATCTTCAGCATCCGTTGGAAAGCCTTTACGCACTGCTTTGGGTGCCTGTTTTGTTAACAGTGCGACACCATAATGTCCTTTTTGACCATGGTGGAAAACGTGATAACCCAAGTGTTCGACCAATTCATAAGGAAAAACCTCATCTGCGACTTTAATTTCTTGCAAACCTAAAACATCTGGCTGATATTTTTCAATGATCGCTTCTAATTGATGAGGTCGAGCACGCAATCCATTAATATTAAAAGAGATAATTTTCATTCTAAATATTCCTATTTCACTTGGCATTATTTGAGCTGGTGATTATACCGAATATCGACAGCATACTGAACAACTAAACTGTGCCTTTTATTACCAGCAAATCAATAATGTGAAAAAGTCCCATTTTTTTCTGTGATTTGACTGTTTTTTTCAAAAAATGTGATCTCACGCAATAACATTTCATTAACAACCATTGAACATTTAATAAACATATTTTACATTGAAACGACTCCACAAATTATTCAAACACGATGCCGGAGGATCTATGCCGCACAATTCAATGTTAAAAGAAAATCGTATTTTCAAACCAACAGATGAATTTCGTCGTCAAGCCAATATTTCAGGCTTAGAAACTTATCAAGAGCTGTGGGAATTTGCTGATAAAGATTACCTAACGTACTGGAGTGATCTTGCCCGTGAATTGATCACGTGGAAAAAGCCGTTCATGAATATTTTTGATGACAGCAATGCCCCATTTTATAAATGGTTTTCTGATGGTACATTAAATGTTTCCTACAACTGTCTTGATCGCCATCTCCCCGACAAATCCGAAAAAACAGCCATTATTTTTGAATCAGATTTTGGTCAGGTTCAGCTTTATACTTATGCCAAATTGCATAATCGTGTTTGTCGCTTTGCCAATGCATTACGCCAATTAGGCATCAAAAAAGGAGATCGTGTCATCATTTATCTGCCAATGATCGTGGAGTCCGTCATTGCAATGCAAGCTTGTGCAAGAATTGGGGCGGTTCACTCTGTCGTTTTTGGTGGTTTTTCTGCAAGTGCCCTGCGCGATCGCATTGAGGATGCAGAGGCAACATTAGTCATCACCGCTAACGGTGGCTTGCGTGGTGGGAAAATCATTCCGTTGAAAGCCACTGTCGATGAAGCTTTAGAAATGGGCTGTAAAACCGTTGAAAACGTAGTTGTTTTCCACCGCGTAAATATCGATACACCTTGGAAAAAAGGGCGTGATTTATGGTGGGATGAATTGACAGCCAACCAACCTGCATTCTGTGAACCAGAATGGATGAATGCTGAAGATCCGTTGTTTATTCTTTATACTTCTGGGTCAACAGGCAAACCCAAAGGCATTGTACATAGTACTGGGGGCTATTTATTAGGCGCACTTAATTCTTTCCGTAATGTGTTTGATAATAAACCGAATGATATTTTCTGGTGTACTGCTGATGTAGGCTGGATTACGGGTCACTCTTACGTCTGTTATGGACCGCTTGCCAATGGTGCAACACAATTGATGTTTGAAGGTGTACCGAGTTACCCTGACCCTGGTCGCATTTGGCGTATGATACAACGTCACAAAGTGAATGTATTTTACACCTCCCCTACCTTAATCCGCTCTTTAACGCGATTAGGTGATCATATTCCGAATAAATATGACTTATCTACATTACGCTTACTTGGTAGCGTGGGCGAGCCGATTAACCCATCAGCGTGGATGTGGTTCTATGAAGTGGTTGGGAAAAGCCGCTGTCCAATCGTAGATACTTGGTGGCAAACAGAAACTGGTTCAATTATGCTTGCACCAATGCCGGGCATTATTGCGACAAAACCAGGATCTTGTACCCTCCCATTACCCGGCATTATGGCTGATGTCATTGATGAAAATGGACAAAAATGCGAGGTAGAACAAGGTGGAGCATTAGCTATTAAGCGTCCATTCCCATCAATGTTACGGACCATTTGGAACGATCCTGAACGTTATAAATCTACTTATTTTCCACAAGAATATGGTGGCAAATACTATATTGCAGGTGATAACGCCCATCGAGATAAAGATGGTTATTTTTGGATTTTAGGTCGTACCGATGATGTGTTAAATGTCTCTGGTCATCGCCTTGGTACGATGGAAATCGAATCCGCTTTAGTTGCTAATCCCAAAGTGGCAGAAGCAGCAGTAGTCGGTAAACCAGACGAAATCAAAGGAGAAGCTGTAGTAGCATTTGTGGTTTTAAACGATATTCGTCCAGAAGGTGATGAGGCGCGCCAACTAGCAGAAGAACTTAAAGCCTGGGTATCAAATGAAATTGGTAAAATTGCACGCCCTGAAGACATTCGTTTTGCCGACAACTTACCAAAAACCCGTTCTGGCAAAATTATGCGACGTTTATTACGCTCGATTGCAAAAAATGAACTGATCACACAAGATATTTCTACTTTAGAAAATCCACAAATCATTGGTCAATTACAACAGCAATGGTGATGACATAATAAAAGCCCCTTGCACAACTCAAGGGGCTTTTTGTGAATAAAGTGCGGTCAAGTGTTAAAACATTTCATTTAACTACTTATTAATCAACGTTAAAAATTCTTTGCGTGTTTCACGATCGTCTAAAAACACGCCACCAAACGCAGAAGTCACTGTATAGCTATTAGTGTCTTTAATTCCACGACATTTCACACAGAAATGGGTGGCTTTTACATACACTGCCACATCCTCAGTTTCTAAAATCGTTTGGAATGCCAATAAAATCTGTTCCGTTAAACGCTCTTGCACCTGAGGACGTTGCGCAAAGAATGATACAATCCGATTGATTTTTGAAAGACCAATAACCCATTTTTTAGGATAATACGCAACCGATACCATCCCATCAATCGTGACGAAATGATGTTCACATGTACTGGTTAATGTCACATCATTAACCAACACCATTTCGCTCACTTTCATACGGTTTTCAATATTAGTAATTTTAGGGAAATTGGCATAATCCAATCCACTAAAAATTTCGTCTACAAACATTTTCGCCAAACGGACTGGTGTTTCCTCTAAACTATCATCACGTAAATCTAAACCAATCAGTTTCATCACTTCACGCATATGGTGTTCAATCCCAGCTCGACGAGCATCTTTATCTTGCTCAAGGGAAATCATTGGGGTCTCAATCCCTTTACTTAATAATGCGTGACGGACTTTTTCTGCCTCTGGTGAAATCTTGTTCATTTAACACTCCTGATAAATAATCGGCACATTCTAGCAAACTCTGACTTAATAATAAAATGAGAAATAAAACGCTATAGGGGATGAAACGTTTTTAGTATAAAATAGCCCGTACTCTAATATGAACAAAAAGGATTCAAACTATGTTACCTCTTGAACAAGCACTAAACCAAATGCTTGAGGCGTTGCCTACGCCATCTTTACAACACCTTGAATCATGTCCGTTAGCACAAGCTGCAAATCGTATTTGTGCCGAAAACATTATTTCGCCAATTAATGTCCCATCGTTTGATAATTCAGCGATGGATGGGTATGCAGTTCGTTTAGCTGATTTAGCTCAGTCCCCCACTTTAGCCGTAGCAGGTAAATCCTTTGCAGGTAACCCTTTCACACAAGCCTGGCCAGCCATGAGCGCAGTACGTATTATGACGGGTGCAATGATTCCAGAAGGGGCTGATGCCGTAATTATGCAAGAAGAAACTGTTTTAAATGAAGATGGTAGCGTAACTTTCGTGGCAGATCGTATAAAGCTGGATCAAAATATTCGAAAAATTGGAGATGATGTCAAAGCAGGTGACATTGTTTTACCACAGGGCTCGCTCTTAAATGCGGTCTCTTTGCCTCTTTTAGCCTCTCTTGGCATTGAACGCGTCAACGTTTTCCCTCGTTTAAAAGTCGCGATTCTCTCAACAGGAGACGAACTCGTTCCAGTTGGTCAACCGCTTCAAGCTGGACAAATTTACGATACTAACCGTTTCAGCGTAAAACTCATGTTAGAAAAACTTAATTGCGATGTTCTAGACTTTGGCATTTTACCCGATGATGAACAGGCATTCGAAAACGCCTTTATTAACGCACAACGACAAGCAGATCTTGTGATTACTAGCGGCGGTGTTTCTGTGGGTGAAGCCGACTTTACCAAAACTGTTTTAGAAAAAGTAGGACAAATCAATTTCTGGAAAATTGCTATGAAACCAGGTAAGCCATTTGCCTTTGGTAAACTAGAAAATGCGTGGTTCTGCGGTTTACCAGGCAACCCTGTGTCTGCATTAGCCACCTTTTATCAATTAGTCCAACCTGTTATCGCCAAGCTCAGTGGTTATAGCCAATGGAAAGCGCCACAACGTTTTTCTGCCATTGCCGCGACGAAAATGAAAAAAGCGCCAGGTCGTTTAGATTTCCAACGTGGCTATTATCAAGTGAATAGCAATGGACAAATCGAAGTACAACCCGTAGGGTTCCAAGGCTCACATTTATTCAGCTCATTTGTGAAAAGTAACTGCTTTATCGTGTTAGAACGTGAACGTGGCAATGTAGAAGCAGGCGAAACGGTCACTATCGAGCCTTTTAATCATGTGATCCGCTAATATGACAGAGTTAAGTTATCAAGAGGAATTGCGTTATAACCGTCAATTGATTCTCAAAGCAGTGGATTTTGACGGTCAAGAACGCTTAAAAACCAGCAAAATGTTGATTGTTGGCTTGGGTGGTTTAGGTTGTGCGGCAAGCCAATATTTAGCGACAGCGGGCGTTGGTCATTTAACATTGTTAGATTTTGATACCGTGTCACTTTCTAATTTACAACGTCAAGTCCTGCACGATGACAGCCGTTTAGGCATGCCCAAAGTGGAATCTGCTCGCCTATCTTTACAACGTTTAAATCCACATATTCAAATCGACACGATAAATGAGAAACTATCTGAACACAAACTTGCAGAAATAATACCGCACTTTGATGTGGTATTAGACTGTACGGACAATGTGGATATTCGCAATCAACTTGATCGTTGTTGCCAACAAGCCAAAGTGCCATTAGTGTCGGGCGCAGCAATTCGAATGGAAGGTCAAGTCACTGTATTCACTTACGAAGAAAATACACCGACTTATCATCATCTAAGCCAATTATTTGGTGAAAATATATTAAGCTGTGTAGAAGCAGGCGTGCTTGCGCCAATTGTAGGTATCGTAGGCACCCTTCAAGCCTTAGAAGCGATTAAAGTGCGGTTAAATATCGGCAAAAATTTGTGTGGCAGACTACTAATGATTGATGGCATGACCATGTCGATTCGGGAAATAAAGTTGCCTGTTTAATACAGGCATTTTTTATGGATTTATCGAATATCCCCACCCCAACGCTGAAACAAATCCTGTGCTAATTGAATCTCAAATTGATCACATAAACGATTCACACTTTGATCTACAATATCTTGTACAGATTTAGGATGATGATAAAAGGCTGGCATTAATGGTGTAATTTGTGCGCCGATTTCAGCTGCTTGGGTCATTAAACGTAAATGCCCTAAATGCAATGGGGTTTCACGCACACACAACACTAAAGGTTTGCGCTCTTTTAAACAGACATCTGCCGCACGTGTGATTAAATCATCGGTATAACTATGCGCAATACCTGATAACGTTTTAATCGAGCAAGGCAAGATAATCATGCCTAAAGTGCGGTAAGATCCTGATGAAATTGCTGCGCCAATATCACGTACATCATAATTCACATCCGCAAGTGCTTTGACCTCTTGAATACTGTAATTTGTTTCTGCCGTGATAGTTTGTTTAGCGGCATTACTGATAATTAAATGGGTTTCAATGTACGCCACCTGTTTCAGTACTTCGAGTAGTCGAATAGCATATATTGCGCCTGATGCACCGGAGATACCAATAATTAAACGTTTCTTTTCATTTGTCATTGTGAGTTATCTCTTCTCAAAATTGGCTCATTTTATCACAGATTCATAATGATACAGTATTGCTTTCTTACTCATATGTTTTAAGTTCTCGTTCTAATAAAAAGCGCCATCTATGCGTTTTTATATGACGCTCTGTGTATCACGCGGATACACCAACACGCGAATGGATTGACGATAACCCGCCATTTGAGTGAAAGCACATAACAAAAAGCACTGAAATTATTCAATCGCTGATTTATTGGACAATAATAACCTAAAAATAGGTGGTGATTAGACCAGTTTCTTTTTTATTTAAAATAAAATTTAATTTTTCACTATCAATAGGGAAATTGATGTTAAAAAATATCAGTGATCTTATTTTCTCATCTATTTCAATGGCATTTCTTGTTATTTTAAGCTGGTCTATCGCTTATTCTTATGGATGGGGTCAATCTTATTTTTATGGTTATCCATGGTGGTATGTAGATATTCATGTGAGCAATATCGCACGCAGCATTGGTTATGTCATGTCCGTCACGTTATTACTCGCCAGTATTTCTTTCCTAACAATTTATGCCATTAGAAAACTAAAACCTTTCTTGTCTTATAACAATTTAAATCGATTAAGAGCATCAAGCCTGAGTTTTATTATGTGGCTTCCCCTCTTGATAATCGGTTTTCTATTAACTGGAAACCTAAACCACTTAATTTTAATTAGCTACCTGATTTTATTTATCAGTTTTACATTCATCATAAAAAATTATATTGAAAAATATATTCGCTATTTTAACAAAGACATCATTTTGAAATACGTCCATCAATATAAATTTTATTTAGCTATCTTAATTTATCTTTTCTTTGTTTTATTTGCGTTTGTCATCGGTTACTTTAGACCTCAATTCACTCATACTTTTGATATGGTTGAATTTAACCGAAAAATGTATTACGTTTTATCAAAATATGAAGATACGATTATTTTATCGGAAAGCATTAAAAAAGAAGGGGAAGATTTTTATATTTATCGCATTAATACAAATGTATTAAATCATATTAAAACAGGTCAAAGTGGCTATTTAGCCGATAGAAAATGTGATGAAGAACACTAAAAAAGAAAGAGAGCTCACTCGCTCTCTTTCTTATTAATTTCATGAATCACTTATTTCTCATTGTGCATTTCAAGATTCGTTGCATCTTTTTCACGCTTTTTCTTCGCGCTATCACTGCGTTGTTGTGCAATATTTTCAAGATACTCTGGTGTAATGTCACCCGTTACATAGCATCCTGTAAAGACGGAACAGTCAAATTCTTTAATCGCAGGATTTTCTTGTTGAACCGAGCCCGTTAATGCATCAAGATCTTGGAAAATTAATTTATCTACACCAATTAATTTCGCAATTTCATCAACATCTCGTCCATAAGCAATTAATTCATGCTTCGTTGGCATATCAATACCATACACATTCGGATAACGAATCTCTGGTGCAGCCGACGCAAAATAAATTTTCTTCGCGCCCGCAGCTCTTGCCATTTCAATAATTTGTTCTGATGTTGTACCACGAACAATCGAATCATCAACAAGTAGCACATTCTTATCTTTGAATTCTGAGGCAATGGTATTGAGTTTACGACGTACTGAACTGACACGCTGTGCTTGACCTGGCATAATGAAGGTACGACCAACATAACGGTTTTTGACGAAGCCTTGACGATAAGGTTTATTGAGTACACGAGCAATACGTAACGCAATATCATTTGAGGTTTCAGGTACTGGAATTACGACATCAATATCATCTACATCAGCCCATTCACGTGCAATTTTCTCACCTAAACGCTGTCCCATATGCACACGTGCTGCGTAGACTGATACGCCATCGATACAAGAATCTGGACGTGCAAAATAAACATATTCAAAGATACAAGGCGTCAATTTTGGATTTTCAGCACATTGTTCTGAATACAATTTACCGTCAAACGTCACATAAATGGCTTCACCCGGCTGTACATCACGAACAAATTCAAACCCCACCGTATCAAGTGCGATACTTTCAGAAGCAAACATATAATCTGTTTTACCTTGTTCTTCTCGTTTACCTAAAACGAGCGGACGAATACCATGAGGATCACGAAATGCCACCATACCATGTCCAATGATCATTGCTACACAAGCATAAGCACCGCGGATAGTTTTATGTGTTTGTTTAATCGCTGTGAAAATGTCTTCAGGTTCTAATTGGTATTTTTCAAATTTATCAAGGTGGTTTGCTAAGATGTTCAGCAATAATTCTGAATCGGAATTTGTATTGACATGACGACGTGCAAGTCTAAATAGTTTTTCTTTTAATTCGGCAGAATTCGTTAAATTACCATTATGTACTAAAGTTAAACCATAAGGCGAATTCACATAAAAAGGCTGTGCTTCAGAGACACTAGAACTGCCTGCCGTTGGATAACGGACATGCCCAATCCCCGCATTACCTTGTAGACGTAACATATGGACTTGCTCGAATACATCACTGACTAGCCCATTTGCTTTTCGTAAACGAAATCGATTTTCGTCGTCGACTGTCACGATGCCTGCAGCATCTTGTCCACGATGCTGTAATAATGTTAACGCATCATAAATTAATTGATTAACAGGGCTTTGACTCACTATACCGACAATACCACACATTCGTGTTTATCCTCTATTATTTATTTAAAGTTGAATTTATAAAACTAGAACTTGCTTGTAATTGCTGAAAAAACCATTCAACAATAAAGGCAAAGTGGGGGATTAACTTTGATTCTTTCCACCAAACACTTTGACTGAAATTCGTAAAGGTATCCATAAAGAATAACAATGCAGCCACAATGAGCACACCGCGTAACAGACCAAAACACGCGCCAAGTACACGGTCGGTGCCTGTTAACCCCGTTTTATCGACTAACGTACCCAAAATGTAATTGACGATTGCACCAACAAGTAATGTTGCAATAAATAAAATCGCTATTGCTGTTCCATTACGGATATAAAGTGACTCAATTTGTGTTAAATACTGTGCTAGGTAAGGATAAAAGTGGCTTGCCACCATAAAGGCAACAACCCAACTCACCAATGACATCACTTCTCGTATAAATCCACGTAATAGACTGATAATAATCGAAAATACAATTATGGCGATGATAATATAATCAATCATGGGCATATCTCTAAAAATGCTCGAATTCTGCCTGCGCTATTCTACAAAAAAAGAAAACGTTTGCGTAGTACAAAATTCAAGAAAGTTGAACAAAAATCAAAAATAAAAAGTAGGACACCATCATGTGACAACCTATCCTTTATATGCTTGCTATAGCTCTTGCCAAAATGCCTTATCTAATCGGCGCTGTGCTTTTGTCAGCACATCGGCTAAATGCTGGTAGGTTGGCTGTACATTCATCACGGGAAGGGATTCATTAACTTGCTTCAATCGCTCACAAATTTCATAAAACCAATGCGCACTTTGTGGCGACAAAGGGGTAATTGCACGTTTACCCAGCCAATATAACCCCTGTAAAGGAAGACATAACGCAAAAATCGCGCTCAAGATCGCAATAGCAAATGCCGCCATATCTGATTTTGCATAAAACTGCTGCCAAGTGATCGCAAATACGGCTAAAAAGGGCATAAATTTTTGTGCAAAGACAGTGGCTTTAATGATTCGATTTTCGGGGAAAATCATCCCTAGCTTACTTTCCAATGGCCAACTTTTCAAATAATGCTGACCTTTTTTTAAAAAAATAAAAAAACGCATATGTTGTGATATCGTACCTTTGTGACCGAGAATAACTGGCTAAACATACCATAGTTTGTTCAAATATTCAGCTCAATTTCACTCTCCTGTTTTACCATTGCTGGTTGTTTGTTAAATCTGTTTAAAAATTGATGATTTTTTTGATAAATGTCTAATTTTTGGCTTTTTGTGAATTTATTTTATAGGATGAAAGGTGTATTCTATAGCCATCAGATTTTCGTCTGCCTATTCGCTCAACTATCGAGCGAATAAATTTTTTAACTTAAAATCAAATTATAGGTCTCTTATGTCTCAAAAATTAGTCCTAATCTTAAACTGTGGTAGTTCTTCATTAAAATTTTCTATTTTAGACCCGCAAACTGGTGATGAAAAATTGTCAGGTTTAGCAGAAGCTTTTCATTTAGATGATGCTCGTATTAAATGGAAATTACACGGTGAAAAAGGTAATGCTGATTTAGGTGCAGGTGCTGCACATAGTGAAGCACTTAACTTTATTGTGAACCATATTTTCCCATTAGACCCATCATTAAAAGAAGATATCGTTGCAATTGGCCATCGTATCGTTCATGGTGGCGAGAAATTTACATCTTCTGTCGTGATTACAGATGAAGTGGTCAAAGGCATCCAAGACGCCGTTCAATTCGCGCCACTGCATAACCCTGCACATTTAATTGGTATTGAAGAAGCGTTTAAAATGTTCCCACATTTAAAAGAAAAAAATGTGGCAGTTTTTGATACAGCATTCCACCAAACTATGCCAGAGGAAGCCTATTTATATGCTCTTCCTTATTCACTTTATAAAGAACATGGCGTACGCCGTTATGGTGCTCACGGTACCAGTCACTTCTTTGTAAGCCAACAAGCAGCAGAACGCTTAAATGTCCCAGCCAATAAAATTAATGTTATCACTTGCCACTTAGGTAACGGTGCTTCAGTTGCAGCGGTTCGTCACGGTGAATGTATTGATACGTCTATGGGGTTAACACCATTAGAAGGATTAGTCATGGGAACGCGCTCAGGAGATATTGATCCTGCGATCGTATTCTATCTACATGATAACTTGGGGCTTTCTGTAGCAGAAATTAATACGTTATTAACTAAAAAATCAGGTTTACTCGGTTTAACTGAAGTCACTAGCGATTGCCGTTATTCAGAAGATAACTACGATAAAGAAGCTCCAGCAAAACGTGCATTAGATGTTTTCTGCTATCGTTTAGCAAAATATATCGGTTCTTATATGGCAGTCATTGGAGAGCGTTTAGATGCTATTGTCTTTACAGGTGGCATTGGCGAAAACTCCTCTTTAGTGCGTGAATTAACTTTAAACCACTTAAAACTCTTTGGATACCAAATTGATACAGAGAAAAATAAAGCCGCACGTTTTGGTCATGAAGGTGTGATTACTGCAGATAATACTCCTGTTGCAATGGTTATTCCAACTAACGAAGAACTTGTTATTGCACAAGATACAGCTCGTCTTTGTATCTAAAAAATCAACGAACTGCCGATTTATCGGCAGTTTCTTTTTATATCAATAATCAACAAAATTAAGGTTTATTATGTCCCGTACAATTATCCTTATTCCAATTAGCGCTGGCGTTGGTTTAACAAGTGTAAGCTTAGGCTTAACTCATGCTCTTGAGCAAAAAGGCGCAAAAGTAGGTTTCATGAAACCTATCTCACAACCCAACTCTGGTGAAGATACTATCGATCGTACTACCTCTATTATTCGTACCAGTACCACGATTGAAACCGCTGAACCTTTCATGCTCAGCGTTGCAGAATCATTAATCGGTCAAAATCAATCTGATGTAGTGCTAGAGAAAATTGTTGAAAATCATCAACAACTTGCAAAAAGTAACGAGATTGTTGTCGTTGAAGGCTTAATTCCAACACGTAAACATTCTTATGCGAATAGCATCAACTATGAAATTGCACAGGCTCTAGATGCCGAAATTATTTTAGTTGCGGCGCCCGCGACTGAGACGCCTGCTGAATTAAAAGAACGTATTAAGGCAGCTGCATCGCTGTTTGGCGGAAAAAACAATCCTAACTTATTAGGTGTCGTAATCAATAAATTTAACGCACCAATTGATGAATCAGGTCGTACACGCCCAGATTTAGCTGAAATTTTTGATTCATTCCAACACACGCAAAATCAAGTCTCTGAGATTTATCAATTATTTGATAAAAGCCCAATTAAAATTCTCGCATGTATTCCTTGGAGTGCGGACTTAATTGCGACCCGTACAATTGACTTAGCAAAACACCTAGGGGCAGCCATTATTCATGAGGGTGCAATTAATGAGCGCCGTATTCGTGGTATTACGTTCTGTGCACGTAACTTAACGAACATGGTTGAACATTTCCGTGTGGGGAGTTTATTGGTCACTTCAGCAGACCGTCCAGATGTGATTGTTGCTGCTGCCTTAGCCGCAAGTAACGGTGTGGAAATTGCAGGTGTACTTTTAACTGGTGGTTATAAAATTGATAACCAGATCAAAAAGTTGTGTCAACACGCGATTGAAAGTACGGGCTTGCCTGTATTCCGTGTTGAAGGAAACACATGGCAGACTGCTCTTGCTCTACAAAGCTTTAATTTAGAAGTTCCAGTTGATGATAAAGATCGTATTGAGAAAATCAAACATTACATCAGTGATCTCATTGACAGTGAATTTATTGATTCACTTGCAACGGCCTCTTCTCGCTTACGTCGCTTATCTCCACCTGCATTCCGTTTCCAATTGACTGAACTCGCGCGTCAAGCACAAAAGCGTATTGTGTTACCTGAAGGTGATGAGCCTCGTACAGTCAAAGCCGCCTCACTTTGTGCTGAACGCGGTATTGCAGAATGTGTGCTTTTAGCGAGCCCAGAAGCAGTGATGCGTGTTGCAGAAGCACAAGGTGTACAATTAGGCAAAGGCATTACTATCATTGATCCTGCAACAGTACGTGAAAATTATGTTGCTCGCTTAGTGGAATTACGCAAAAACAAAGGCATGACCGAAGATTCCGCACGTGAACAATTAGAAGATAACGTTGTATTAGGTACGATGATGCTAGAAGCAAATGAGGTAGATGGTTTAGTATCAGGTGCAGTCCATACTACAGCCAACACAATTCGTCCTCCAATGCAAATTATCAAAACAGCACCAGGCAACTCTATTGTTTCTTCTATCTTCTTTATGTTGTTGCCAGACCAAGTGTTAGTTTACGGTGACTGTGCAGTGAATCCAGATCCAACCGCAGAACAATTAGCTGAAATTGCAATTCAATCGGCTGACTCCGCAAAAGCATTTGGTATTGATCCTAAAGTTGCGATGATCTCTTACTCAACAGGTACATCTGGAAGTGGTGCCGATGTAGAAAAAGTGAAAGAAGCAACCCGCCTTGCTCAAGAAAAACGTCCAGATTTAATCATTGATGGTCCATTACAATACGATGCGGCCGTGATGGAAGATGTGGCTCGTTCTAAAGCACCAAACTCCCCAGTTGCAGGTAAAGCGACTGTATTTATCTTCCCAGATCTGAATACAGGTAACACCACTTATAAAGCGGTACAACGTTCAGCAGATCTTGTTTCGATTGGACCAATGTTACAAGGTATGCGTAAACCAGTAAACGACTTGTCTCGTGGTGCCTTGGTTGATGATATTGTTTACACCATTGCGCTCACTGCAATTCAAGCAACACAATAATTTTCATCTTTCCATAAAAAACCGCACTTTTATGTTTAAAAGTGCGGTTTATTTTTTACAAAATTTGAAAACTATGCCTCTCCTTTAAGGACTGGCAATAATGCTAGACCAAATTGTCGTCGCCAGCCAATCATCAAATCGGGTAACTTATCTTCTGCTTCTTGATCTAACCAAACCCACTTAATCAAACTTTCCAAACTTCTTTTACTCGCAATCACATCAAGTGCCAATGTTTGAGGTGCAATCACTTTTAATTTTTGTTGCAGTGCTTTGAGTACTTTTTTATAACGAGGATCATCCGCAATACGCACAATCGGCATTGGATAATCGATTGGATCATTTTTTTTAGTTTGTAAAAGGAGTTGGAGTAGCTTTTTACCATGAATACGTACTTCTTGGGCGGTTAATCCGAGTTCCAGTAATTCGGAAGTATGCTTAGGATTATATTTAGCCACTTGCCACAAATGTTCTGAACGCACGACAAAGTTCAACGCTAAATCCCGTTTCATAGCCTCTTCTTGTCGCCATTTTGCAATGACTTTCAAACGCATTAACTGCTCTGAATTTAAACGCCAAGCATTTGGAATCGTCAAATAAGCCGTGTCTGGTGATTTAGCTTGCTCTCTTTTCGCTAATAACAATTCACAATCATTTTCTACCGCACGTTGCCAAGGTGTTTTAGCCAATGCCTGTTGCATTTGATGATAAAGAGGCAGCAAATACCAAACATCTGCCGCTGCATAAACAAGTTGTTTTTCCGATAAAGGACGCGCTAACCAATCCGTACGGGAGGCCCCCTTATCAATTTCTATTTGAAAATAATGTTGAATTAATGTAGCTAAGCCAGTGGAATTTGGAAAGTTTAAAAAACTTGCCATAATCTGTGTATCACACATCGGCACAGGGGCTTGCCCAAAATGATGTAAAAAAACCTCTAAATCCTCACTGCTCGCATGCAATACTTTTAGGACTGCCGTATTTGCAAGTAAGGCGATAAAAGGTGAAAAATCCTGAATAGGTAGCGGATCAATTAAACTTACTTGATCACCATCATAGAGTTGGATCAAGCCTAGCTTAGGATACAATGTGCGCACACGAATAAATTCGGTATCTAATGCTACAACTGATTTTTGCTGTGCTAAATCACAAACTTCAGCTAATCCCAAGTCCGTGTTAATAACAGTAAAGTGCGGTCTATTTTTAATTTCTTTTAATTGAATGTTCATCTTAATACGACAAATTGGGGGCTTGCTCGCCCCCAATAAAATGAAATGAATAAAAATCAAGCTACTGGACGTTTTGCCAGTTCCTCATCACGTAATACACGACGTAAAATTTTACCCACATTGCTTTTTGGTAACTCGTCACGGAATTCAATCTCTTTTGGAACTTTATATCCCGTCAAATATTGACGACAATGTTTACGTAACTCATCTCGAGTTAGACTTTCATCTTTTTTCACCACAAAAATTTTAATAGTTTCACCAGAAACTTCATGTGGTACGCCAATTGCTACGACTTCTGAGACTTTATAATTGAGCATGACAACATCTTCAATTTCATTTGGATAAACATTAAATCCTGACACTAAAATCATGTCTTTTTTACGATCAACGATACGAAGATAGTAATCTTTATCCATGATAACAATGTCCCCAGTTGCCATCCAACCATCTTTCAATACTTCTGCCGTTGCTTCTGGTCGTTGCCAATACCCTTGCATCACTTGAGCACCTTTTACCCACAATTCCCCAGGTTCGCCTAATGCGGCTTCATGCCCATCTTCTTTAACAATACGAACATCAGTATTCGGCACAGGCACACCAATACTGCCATTGTGTTTCACCATATTAATTGGGCAAGCTGCGATGAGAGGTGAGCATTCAGTCATCCCATATCCTTCAATGATGTTACATCCTGTGGTTTCATGCCATCGTGTTGCAACAGATTGTTGAATAGACATCCCACCACCGACAGATAATTTCAAGGCGGAAAAATCCACTTCTTTGAAATTTTCGTTATTCAACAAGGCATTAAATAACGTATTTACCCCTGTAATTGCTACAAAACGATGTTTTTTCAATTCTTTTACAAAACCATCAATATCACGAGGATTAGTAATCAATACGCCTGTGATCCCTAACTCAATGAATAATAAACAGTTTACTGTCAGCGCAAACACATGATAAAGCGGTAGCGCAATGATTGCTTTGCGTTCTTTACTGCGATCACCAACAAATGGCTCAGCAATCCAGTTAGCTTGGAATAAATTGACGATAATATTGCCATGTGAAAGCATTGCGCCTTTCGCAACTCCTGTTGTTCCCCCTGTATATTGTAAGAATGCTAAATCTTTACGCTCAACTTGAGGACGAACATATTGGCGATGTTTCCCAATACTCAATACTTCACGGAAAGTCACAGCATTAGGTAACTTATATTTTGGGACTAATTTTTTAATGTATTTTACGACAAAGTTAACTAATGTCCGCTTACCGAAAGAAAGCTGATCGCCCATTCGAGTTAAAATGACGTGTTTTACATCGGTATTAAAAACGACTTTTTCTAACGTAGACGCAAAATTTGAGACCACAACAATGGCACTTGCACCACTGTCTTTAAGTTGGTGTTCTAATTCTCGTGGTGTATAAAGTGGATTCACATTCACTACGACCATACCCGCTCTTAATACACCAAACAACGCAATAGGATATTGCAGTAAGTTCGGCATCATGAGCGCGACACGATCACCTCGTTTAAGTTTTAATTCATTTTGTAAATACGCAGCAAACGCACGACTGCGTTCTTCTAATTTACGGAAGGTTAGCACCTGCCCCATATTAATATATGCGGCACGGTCAGGATGCTGACGAACAGCATTATCAAACATATCAAGAAGAGAGTCATATTTTGAGGTATCTAACTCCCTCGGTAAACTGTCAGGGTAATTCTTAAACCAAGGTTTTTCCATGTTATATCCTTATTTTTTTCAACAAAAATAAGCTCAAATTATAACGCATTGTCGCTTGTGTACGAAATAAGAAATTTCATGACTGGTCGAACCAATTAACTTACATCAATGTGCTTATTTATGTCATTTAGTATAAAACATAGCGTAATCGCGGTTCAGGTCGCCAAAATGGATAACCCCATCCTTTACGACGACTTTCGCGCCAATCCGCCATTTCCTCTGGATCATAGTAGTATTCTTCGACTAATTTCCACACTTTATAATGCGCAGCTTGTATCACGGGATAAGGGTACTCAACTTGATCAATTTTGCCTATTTCTTGCCCTTTTAATATTCCTTTTACAGTAATAAATTGTGCTTTTAAGCGTTCTGGATCAAGAAACCCTTCGAGATACACAATAAAACGCCCATTCGTTTCCGCCTCAAGCATCGGTTTCGCCGATAAGGAAACTAGCGGTAAACTTAATACTTCAAGTTTCATTTGTCCTTTTAATGCCGTGGCAGATAATATTTTTCCCCCTAAACGTGCTGATTTACATTGACAAGCATAGTCCTGTTTTGTGATGGTATCGAGTTGCTGTAGCGTCAATTCATCACGTTCTAGCCCTTTCGGTGCCATGATACAGCCACTTAACAAAAAAGACAGAAAAAGTGCGGTGAGTTTTTTCATGCTTTACCTCCAGTTTATATTTCGTGCGTTATTCACGACCAGGTAATTTTTTCCATGTGACTTCATTGCGTAAATAAATCGGTTCAATCTCTAATGCAGTGATGACGTGTTTTTGTTGCCATAGCGGTAGGGCCAAGGACAACATATATTGTGCTGAAGGCAATAAAATGTCCGTTGTTTTATCTTCAGCTAAAGCGGTTAACTCAGAATAAGCTGACCAACCTGTTCCGACCGTATGCCATGTGCCTGTCAGAGACGACAATTGTGCTACAACAGAAGCAGGGCTTGCCACTTGCTCTTCAATCACTTCTTGCCACACGATCCCCTCGCCCAATGTACCAAACACTTTTTGCGCTTTCCATTGAGCAAAATAGACTTCATTCATACGAGCATCAATCGCTGTTAAAACCTGTTCTGCACCAAGCTGTTCGTAAGCTGCCTGAGCCATTGCGGCTAAATTTGAAATCGGGATAACAGGTAATTCAGCTCCTAATGCCAGTCCTTGAGCAATCCCTGCCCCAACCCGCACGCCTGTAAAACTGCCTGGTCCGCGCCCAAACACTAAGCCATCGACTTGTTTTAAACTCAGACCAGATTGCGCTAAGATCTGATCGATCATAGGTAAAATTCGCTTCGTATGTGTACGTTGTGCTAATTCTTCTAATACGGTTTTTTCACCTTTATGTAGTAGCGCCACTGAACAGGCTTCAGTTGACGTATCTAATGCTAATAACGTTACATTATTCATCTTGTTGTCCATCTTGAATTGCTGTCAAAAATTGTACCACTTTGTTGAGATCTCGGGTACGTTTTGAATTGGGTAAACTTTTTAAAAATGTGGCGCCGTAGCTACGCATCACTAAACGGCTGTCACAAATCATCACCACACCACGATCCGTCACATCACGAATTAATCGCCCGACCCCTTGTTTTAGGCTGATGACGGCTTCAGGAATCTGAATATCATTAAAAGGATCACCGCCTTGTAAACGACAATCTTCAATACGAGCTTTTAACAACGGCTCATCTGGCGCAGTAAAAGGTAATTTATCGATAATCACTAGAGACAGTGCATCACCTCGCACATCAATCCCTTCCCAAAAGCTCGATGTCGCGACTAAGACAGCATGCGGCTCTGAAATAAACTGATCGAGCAATTTTGTTTTTGCGGTCTCTCCTTGTAGTAAAACACACAATTGGCTCTGTTCTCGAAAAAATTCTGCTAGACCTCGCATCATGACATAAGAAGTACATAATACGAAACAGCGCCCTTGGTTTGCTTCAATCACGGGTAATAGCATATTGCCAAGCTGTTTTAGGGTATGGGATTGATTGCTACTCGGTAAATAACGCGGTACGCACAATAATGATTGTTCAGGATAATTAAAAGGGCTGGGTAGAATTTTTTGAGTAGCATCAGTAATCCCTAAACGTTGACAAAAATGTGTAAAGGATCCTCCCACTTCAAGCGTCGCTGAAGTAAAAATCCATGCACTTTCACGCTTTTGCATTTCTTCACTGAATTTGTCTGCCACCGTAAGCGGTGTGATATGTAAAGCGAACTGTCGCCCCACCGCTTCATACCAATAGCAATAGCCCGTAATCGCTGTTTCCGTCAAGCGTTTTACTTGTATTTTTACAGCTTCAAGGCGTTCAAAAATACTATCTAATGTTTGCGAGCGACCTAATGCCAACTTCACGACTTCTGACACAAATTCAATTTTGTCTTGCAGATGCTCAAAACGTGCTTTGATAGCCGCTTGTGCCAATCCCTCACGCCAATTTCCACGTACATTACCTTCACCTAGTACCAAACGAAAATCCTGTATGGTTTTTAATAAATGATCAGATGCTGTGCCGAGTTGTGCCATATCTTTTATTTCTGTACGATACACAATATTGATGTCTTTACACAGATCAAATAATTGGCGAGAGGTGAGCGATTGCCCGAAATACTGGCTGGCGATATCTGGCAATTGGTGTGCTTCATCGAACACAATCACTTCCGCTTGTGGAATCAGTTCGCCGAAACCAGTTTCTTTGACCGCGAGATCGGCAAAAAATAAATGATGATTCACAACCACTAAATCTGCATTCAGCGCTAGCTTGCGTGCAGCGGCAACATAACAGTCTGCATAATTAGGACAATCAGTCCCTAAGCAACTGTCTGCGGTACTGGTTAATTGAGGCAAAATCGGACTGTCCTCTGCTAATTCAACACACTCCGTAAGATCGCCTGTTTTGGTCGCATTATTCCATTGTCGAACTTTCGCTAAATCTGCCAGAACAGCACGATCGCCTAATACACCTTGTGCGATTAATTGATCTAGCCGCTCTAAACATAAATAATTTGCTCGCCCCTTTAATAATGCAATTTTTCCCGTGTAAGCCAAGGCATTTTTAATCGCGGGTAAATCTCGTTTGAATAATTGGTCTTGTAGATTTTTTGAACCTGTTGAAATAATAGTCTTTTTCTTTGCAAATAGTGCAGGCGCGAGATAAGCAAAGGTTTTTCCCGTACCAGTTCCTGCTTCGATGACTAACGTTTTTCGCTGTTTAATCGCTTGTGCTACCGCACTTGCCATCTCAATTTGCTCTGCGCGTGGACGAAAGCCATGAATATGTTGGCTCAGCGCACCTTGTTCAGAAAAGACCTTGATTATTTGTTCAATATTCGCCATTATTTTTCAAATTCATTTTTACATTGTGTCTTAGTGTAGCAGATTTTCCCTCTGCGCTAAATAATATACTGAATAAAAGAACAGTATCATGAGGTTTTATGCAACATTCAATTTCTCCCCAATTCATCAAGCAACTAGCGCCAGCCCTGTGCTTATATCACTATAATCAAATTCCTGTTATCGCACTTCAACACCCAGTTGGCTCAGCCCTAATCTCGCTACAAGGAGCTCAATTACTCAGTTGGACCCCTACTGCTGCTCAACAAGATGTCATTTGGTTAAGCGAAGTAGAACCCTTTCAATTAGGTCAAGCGATCCGAGGTGGTATACCTCTTTGTTACCCTTGGTTTGGTCCAGTAAATTCCCCTGCACATGGTACTGCCCGAATTCGCTTATGGCATCTGACTGATTACCAACTTAACTCAGAGGAAGTGCGGTTAGTTTTCTGTTTATTTGACGATGACCATCTGATTGAAGCAAAACTGGAAATCGTATTTAACCAAGATTGTCAATTAACTTTCCAGCATTATGGCACTGAAACAGCCCAAGTAGCCTTGCATAGTTACTTTCGTGTGGGTGAGATCGAACAAATTGAAATACAAGGTTTACCAACAACCTGCCTCAGCAATATCACAAAACAAGTAGAACAAGTTCCATCACCTCGAGTGATTAGCGAAAATGTAGATTGTATTTATTCGATTCAACATCCTGAAACAACGCTGATCGATCAGGCGTTGGCACGTCAAATTGTGCTAACCCATCATCAAGCTTCTGATGTGGTGCTGTGGAATCCTTGGCATAAATCAACCAGTAATATGAGCCAAACAGGCTACAAAACGATGGTTTGTATCGAAACGGGACGAATTAGCCACACGCTCAATACTGGCGATCAGGTCTCCGTCACCATCAAAGTGCGGTCTAATTAAACACAAGTTCAGAGGCAAGGAAACTGCCTCTTCTTACGTCCATATGGGTGTACGTTATATCCAGCCCAGCTGCGTTAAAATTAACAAGCCTAATGAAGAAGAGACAATCGCACCTAATGTTGTTAACGCAATAATATTGGCTGCACTGGTCCCTTCACCTCCCATGCCACGCACCATCGCATATGCAATTGTCGCCATCGGAGTGGCAGCCATTAGAAACAAGATCCCCATATTCATCCCTGATAAGCCGAAAAGTTTCCCTATCCCCACCATCAAAATAGGGGCGATAACAATACGTGCTGTACTCCCCCAGAGCACCGTACGAGAAACGCTGCCAATGCCTTTAAATTTCACACTGGCTCCCGCACAAATCAGTGCCAGTGGTAAGGTCATACTGGCTAAATAATTACCAGTTGTTTGTAATGTTTTAGGAAAAGTTAACTCAATACCATTTACAACATAACCTAACACGATTGCAATAATTAAAGGGTTCTTGAACACATTTTTCAACATGCCCAACATGCTGACACGTCCATCTGAAAACGCTCGATTTAATGTAATCACGCCCAATACGTTAAATAAGAAAATCGTGGCTGCCGCATAAATAGAGGCTGGAGCCAACCCAGCTTCCCCATACGCATTAATACACAGCGCTAATCCTAGAATCCCATGATTACCACGGTATACACTTTGTACAAAAGTACCTCGTTCTTGTTTTTCTACAATATACTTCGCGGCAACCCATTCCGCGATAATAAAAAGTAACAAAGTCCCCGTAAAACTCGCAGTAATCGGGAGCAATTGACGACGAAAATCCACGGGATTATTGGTAATATTTAAAAACAATAAGATGGGTAACGTAATATTGAAAATAATTTTTGTTGCTTGCCCAGTAAACTTATCATCCACGATCCGCCGTTTTTGTAGCAAGACACCTAGCAATAACATTAACACTGTCGGCAGAGTCACACTCATTGAAAATAAAAAAGACGAATAAAAATCCGTGTTGTGCATAGTAATTTACCTGTATTGAATCAAATTGCTTTCTCTGAATGCCATTTGCGGTTAGAATTGCGCAATTACGCAGGTCATTATGCAATAATTTTGGCGAAGATGACCGCACTTTTTTCTCTTTGATTAGGATAAATTATGTCGATTACATTATCTACCAAACAAAAACAATTTTTAAAAGGTCTCGCCCATCATCTCAATCCCGTCGTAATGATTGGTAACAACGGGTTAACAGAAGGTGTCGTCGCAGAAATTGACAATGCCTTAGAACATCACGAATTAATTAAAGTCAAAATTGCAGGGGCAGATCGCGAAGTGAAGCAATTGATTATTGATGCAATCGTACGTGAAACCCGTGCTTGTGCAGTACAAACAATTGGTCATATTTTAGTGCTTTACCGCCCAAGCCAAGAGCCTCACATTCAGCTACCTCGCAAATAACACAACACATACATAAAATAAAACGGTCTCTCTGCCGTTTTATTTTTAGCCAAAAAAGAAAGGGTATTGACGAATCAATACCCTTTTTCATTATACCCTTAAGGCAGAATTACCATTGGTAACCGATACTACCACCGAGGTTCACATCACCACGGGTGTTCACACCACCACCAAGTTTAATTGAGATCTTGTTATTATCAGAGTTTCTTGCGTAACCTACTGCTACAGCTGATTCACTCTTATAATGACCCACACCTAATGACACGATGCTTTTACCAGCTTCATTTGGACGTTGTAAGAAGGCAACTGCTGTTGCTCCAGCTACACCCGCACGAAGATCTTTGTCAACTTTGTTGAGCTGATTACCCAGTTTGTTAATTGCCATCGTGTTGTTGTTCACTTGTTGTTGAACACGATACAACTGGCTACCATTTACGGCTTGTTTACTTGTTGCGCTTACTTGACCATCAGCTACACCGTCAACTACGTTGTTACCCATGTTAATTGTCGCGCCTTTTTCAACCAGGAATTTTTCCTTAACCGTTACGCCTTTCACATTGATGTTATCATTCAGTTTCACACGAATCGTGCTACCTGCCACCGCTGTTGTGATATTGTCATCACCTTTAATCTCAACTTTTGAGCCGAGTTTGGCGTTATGATCCGTACCACTATCAGCACCAAAGACTAAACCATCGTTCATGGTAGCAAGTTGTTCTTCTTTGCCATCTGGTTTTTTATAGACAATACGTGTTTTGCTATTGCCATCTTTACCATCATTTTCAAACAAGCCTTTCTCGCCGTCTTTTACACTGATTGTCGCATTGGCATTTTTGCCATCTGCACCCGCTGGACCCGTTAGCCCGATTGTACCGATACCATCTTTACCGCTGATAGCGACCGCATCTTTACCATCTTTACCGACGATACTGATACCATCTTTACCATCTGCACCATCTTTCGCGCTAATGACAACCGCACCTTCTGCTGGTACACCATCTTTACCTTTCTCACCAACAACAACCGCTTCTTTCACATTAATGTTGTCAGATAAACCAAAGGTGACATTGTGTTTGTCGTCTTTAGCTGTTTTGGTCAGAACGATGTTACCATCCGTATTGTTTAAATCCACAATATGTTTTGGTTTCACATTCGATGAATCTTCACCATTTGCAGTTAAATGCCAGCCTGCTTCAGCGATCTCTTTCACAACATGTAATTGACCACCATTTACAGCATCTTTGCTAGAAGGTGAAATATCGCCATCAGCAACATTTGTCACTTTCTTACCACCTGCATTGATACCCTCAGCCGTGATGTTAATGTCACCTACTTTAACAGAGTTGAAATCCACATCATTTTCTGTTGCGACAGTATAGGTTGTACTACCATCTGCATTCGTTGTAGGTGTGACAGTAATGTTTTTACCTTGTGCGACTTTAGTCGTTGCTTTTGCAATACCTTTTTCTAACTGGCTGACATTGACAGCATCACTTGCATCCGTACCATCTTTGACATTGGTAATACGACCATCTTGATTGAAGGTGACACCTGGGTTACCTTCTTTATTCTTGATGGTTAAGCCCGTTGTGTTTCCATCTTTATCTGTCACTGCAGCAAGAGACATTCCATCTTTACCATCTTTCTCGAATTTAATCGCAACATCTTGATCGTCTTTACCATTGAGGACTAGACCAGAGAACGTTGGACGCTCTTTCATCACGATTTCTAAACCTGTCCCTGCAGCGTTGCTTTTCACCCCTACATTGCCAGAAGACACTTTTGTATTATCTGCAACCGTTGTAGCATCTAGTCCACCTTTAATATCTAATGTTTCATTCAGCTTGCGGATCACTTCTTTACCATCGTTACCCACAAACTTCATGCCATCATTTAAGGTAGCAACTTCTTCCTCGATAGGTTTACCATCTTTGTCTTTGATCGGATTACCCTCTTTGTCTTTTAAGGTATAGACAATACGTGTTTTGGTTGTACCGTCCGCACCGTTTGTACCATCAACGCCGGCTTTGCCGTCTTTCACGCTAATATCGGTTGATACTGATTTTCCATCAACACCTTTCGGACCAGTTAAACCAATTGAACCATCTTTACCGTTTAGGACAACGCTTGCACCATCTTTACCTGCTACACCAAGCTTACCGTCCACCCCATCAGCTCCAGCTTTACCTAATGAGATTTCATCCGCGAGGCTGACTTCTAATGCTTTACCACCAGTCACATCAATAACTTTCGTATTGATATTTTTATCGCCAGTAATTTGCGCAGTAGTGCCTAAATCTTGTTTCAACTCAACGCCAGCTTTATCTTTCAAGCCAAAGCCACCGTTTGCTGCAGAAGTAATATCAGTAATCGCATTTTTTAAATCACCAACATTCACACCATTTTTCAGTACATCGCCGTCTGCTTCTTTTAACTTAACTGTATTACCCTTATTGTCTTTTAGACCTGTGTCTACATTAACAATTTGGTTACCACCGTTATCTAAACCGTTTTCGGTTACTTTAACTGTTTTATCACCTTGCGTGATAGTTAAGCCATCTTTATTAATGACCGCACCATCTTTTGGATCGCCTGCAGGATTACCAAATGTTGCACTGTCCAATCCTGCTAAGGCTTTGGCTAACGCGATAGTAATGGTATTACCATTGATTTGTGTCATAATATTTTGACCCATATCAAAGTTCGCCCACGTAACATTTGTTGCCGCCCCTTTCACATCAACACGTGTGTTAAGTTTGGCATCATGTACCTCACCATCATTCGCACCGAATTTTAAGCCATCGTTTAGGGTCGCTAGCTCTTCAGTAACTTTACCTGTTGGAGTAGTAATCTCATAAGTAATACGTGTTTTCTTATTTTGATTTGGTGTATTCGGATCATCAGATGTTTCTGCTAAACCAGCTGCACCTTCTGCAACTTTGATTTTCGCTGTTGGTGCATTGGTACCTGCTTGTGCTGGCTCACCTGTTAACGAAATAGCACCTTCACCACCATCAACAACAACACGATCCACACCTTTATTATCTTTCAAAGTAACTTTACCCGCTTCACCCGCAGTTGCCGCACCTTCAGGAGCTTTGCCTAACGTCAATTGATTCGCTAAGCTCACTTCAAGGGCTTTTGCACCATTTTGACCATCGACAACTTTAGTATTGACATTCGCGTCACCTGTAATTTGGGCTGTTTCACCAAGGTTTTGTTTAAAAATATTACCTGCTTTATCTTTTAAACCAAATCCACCCGTGGTATTTGGTGTGCCTTGATCATCATTACCCTTAAAGATATTTCTTAAATCATTAACGTTGACGCCATTTGTGCCCACGGCATTAGCAAGATCCGTTGCAGTACCATCATCTTTTGTTAAACCGCTCGCCACATTTTTAATTTGGTTACCACCGTTATCTAAACCCGCTTGTGTTAGCTTAACGGTTTTATCCCCTTCAGTGATAGTTAAACCATCTTTATCAATCACCGCTATATCTTTAGGATTAGCCGCAGTATCGCCAAATGTTGCGCTAGTTAAACCTGATAGAGCTTTGGCTAATGCGACTGTAATAGTGCTACCGTTGATTTGTGTCATGATATTATGACCCGCATCAAAACTATCCCAGGTTTTGTTCGCCTCAGCGCCTTTTACATCAACTTGAGTATTTAACTTCGCTTTCAGCGTATCGCCTGTATTCGCACCAAATCTTAAACCATCATTTAATGTGGCGACTTCTTCAACACTCGCTACACCAGGAGTATTATAAGTAATACGCGTTTTCATCTTAGTCAGATCATTGCCAGCAGGCTCATTTTCTACATCAGCCTTACCTCTTTGAACTTTAATTTCTGCAGTTACTGCATCGGCTCCTGGTGCAGCACCTGGTACAGTTGGATCAGGTTTATCACTTGTTAAAGTCAATGAACCTTTAGCACCATCAAGCACCGCGCGATCTGTCCCTTTGTCATCTTTCAATGTCAATTTACCAGCCTCGCCAGCTACTGTGCCTTTTGGTTCTGTGCCTAATGTAATGTTATTTGCTAAGCTAATTTCTAAAGAATCTGCTTTATCTGCATTATCTTTTAAAATCTTAGTGTTAACATTTTTATCACCAACTACTTTAATCGTTTCGCCGATAGGTCTCTTGATATTCTCACCTGATTCAGCCTCTAACCCAAAACCAGCTGCTTTAAGATCATTTAACTGTTTAACATTAACCGCATCGTTATCTGCTTGACCTTCAGCTACATTGATAATTTTGTTATTACCATTGTTTAAGCCAGTTTCAGTTAAGCTTACTGTTGAAGTGCCATTAGTAATCGTCATACCATCTTTATTGATGACAGTCTTATCACCATCTGCACCAAACGTTGCTTCAGTTAAATTCGTTAGGTTCTTAGCCAGTCTAACTTCCATTGAATTATCGTCAGTAACAATAACACCAATATTCTTATCTGTTTTAGCCGTCAATTTATTAGTATCTGTCTCACCACCAGTAATATCAATCGCTTGATTAGAACTACGAGAGACGACATTAACATCTGTAGCTGGTTTACCATCTTGGTTTGTTAATGTAGAGTTATCACCCGCAAAACGTAATGGGCGTGTTAAGGCAAATAATTGGCTACCGTTAATTGCATCAGTACTATGCTCAGTTACTAAACCTGCCGCTACATTTTGTACACGACGTTCTTTACCTTCTGCACCAACTGTTACTACACCAACAGGCTGCGAACCCGCGAAGGTATAACCTGATTTATTTAAATTATCTGCCATATTAGAATATGCAGTCATTCCAATTGTAGAATTTCCATTAGTATAAGCGGACTCTTTACCTAAATAGACAGAATTACCAAGTGTAGCGTTAACATTATTACCTAATACAAAAAAGTCAGAACCCGCTGTATTTAATGTATTATTTGCACCAATAACTGATGAATTTGTTAAAATAAACTCTTCTGTTGAATCTGGATTAGATAGTTGTGCTACTTTATTATTGTGACCATAAACAAACAAGCCACTTAAATCTTTAGCCAATTTTTTATCACTACTGATTTTATTGTCATAACCTGTAACATAAATATCTTTTAAGTCATTAGCTGGAGAAGCTGGTGGTGTTCCAGGAACGTGTGCTTTCTCTTCAATAGCACCAATCAAGTTTTTATTACCTACAACACGCGCATTGTCTTTGGCTTTAATCGCATTACTATTACCAAAAATACCACTTTCATTCGCCGTAACTGTACTGTTCGTATTCCCTACGGAGTAAGTGCCTTCACCTTCTACGATAGTTTTATGTACATCTGCTTCAGCACCTGCATAACCAATACTGCCAGAATTTTTTCCCTTAACGTTTTGATTTGTACCAAAAGCAATAGAGTTTTCACCACCTGCGTAAGCTTTAGTACCAATTGCATTCGAAGCAGCTGCATCTGAGAATGCTTCGCTACCAAAAGCATTCCCCGTCAATGAGTTGGCAACAGCTCGATCACCAATTGCGTTAGCTTTCTGTGCTGAAGATGTTGCTCGATAACCAATAGCAATTGCACGATCTACATTACCTTTTTGGATATCTTGATTAGAGGCAGATGCTAAACTACCAATCGCAAGAGAATTATTACCTTCCGTATTAGCCCCAGCACCAATAGCTAAACCATATTTATATGGTTGATTTGCTACTGTTGCATTGGTTGCACTACTTCTTGCTTTGCCATCATCTAATGCATCACTTCCTTCATAGAAAGTTCCAATTGCTATTGAACCAACTCCATGTGCACTCGCCTTATTACCAATAGCGACACTACGTTCCTCTCTAGCAATCACACCTTGTCCAATTGCCATAGAGAGTTTTCCTACAGCACCATCATTATCATAATTAGATGGTTTTTCAGTTAAATCTTTATCATTAACGCTAAAATAGTGTATTTTATCTTGGCTAAGAAGATCTTGTACTTGTGCTAAATTCACTGCATCAGTAGCAACTTTTGCTTTTGCTACATTAGAAATACGAGTGTTATCTTTTAATACAATTTTATTTTTAGCATCATCATCTGGATCTGGAGTCCAAGTTGCATACTTAATTTCAGATGCTGTTGTAGCATGATTTAAATTATTAAATTGTGCTTGTAATTTAGTTGTAACATCATCCGAAACTCGTTTTAACTGAGCTACCGTTACTGCATCTTGATCAGCAGAACCATCTGCAACATTAGTTAATCTGCGTAAAATATGTTGAGTAGAGTTTCCTTCTTGTGAACCTACTGAAACAATTAAAGTTGACTTTTGACCTGTCATATAACCTGTTGCTTCTGGCATTGTTCTAGCAAGAGAATTAGCACCTAAAGCAACATTATTTGCTCCAGCAATTGCATTTGCACCTATAGCAACTGCTAAATCACCTTCTGCTTTGGATGCATAACCAAATGCAGCCGCTTTTTCACCTGTAGCTTTTGTATCATAACCGAATGCAGATGAATCTGAAGCAGTCATAGATTGTGAGCCAACAGCTGTCGCTCGTTGAATAGGTGTCGCTGTTTTGTAGTTATTAGCACCATTACCAATAGAAACGTTTTCTCCTACTGTCTCCGTTGAGTTAGCTAAATTAGTACCTGCATAAATACCTAAAGCTACGTTCGCTTTACCAACAACGCCCATACCTGCTTCTGTACCAATACCAATATTGTATTGTCCTTTTACTCCCGCACCAGCACTTTCACCAATATTGATATGTGAATGTTTTGTACCATCCTTATCTGACTCTTGACCTTTACCTGCATTTAAACCAATCGAAATAGTTTTATTAGGTAAAGCCTGGGCTGTTTCACCAATTGCAATACTTTGCGAACTTAATGCTTCACTATCTTTACCAATCGCAATAGTCGATGCAGTATGTGCTTTTGAATTAGTGCCAAAAGCAAGAGAAGACTCTCCTTTTGCAATGGCCATATTACCAAATGCGATTGCTTTTTCTGCGAAAGTTTCTGCTGTATCACCTAGCGCAATCGAGGAATTAGCACCATTATTCGCTCTCGCCGATTTACCAAAGGCAATAGAGTTATTACTTGCAATAGTTTGTGCACTCGTACCTATCGCAATATTATTTTGAGAAATTTCAGTTTTGGCATCTTTATTAGAAGTTAAAGCATTTTTACCAAGTGCAATACTTGCTTTACCTCTACTGATAGCGGTATCACCAATAGCAACAGAGCTTTCACCATCGCCTTGACCGATAACGTAGGAAGATGCACCATCATAAACCACATCTCCACTCTGTCTAGAACCAACACGCGCATCATTACCGATAGCAATACCTTTATCTGCTGTTTTTACCGCGTATGAACTATGACCCATTGCAATTGCTTTATCTGCATTAACTATAGCAGCATTGCCTACTGCTACGGCGCTCTCTTTTGAAGAAACAGCATTAGGACCAATTGCAATCGCATCCTCACCTGTTGCTGAGGCATCGGTTTTGGTTGATTTAGCTTTAAAGTATTTAATACCAGTATACTCACCGCCTGGGACTAGACCTAATTGTGCGACTAAATCACTCAAAGCTTTTAAATCTGTACTATTCGCTTTAGTATTAACCGTATTCTCTAATGTCTTTAAAGCTGCTTGATCTGCTTTACCTGCTACCGCGGTATTAACTTGTTCCTGAGTTGCTACTTCCTTACCATTAACTGTTAACGAATTTGCAACCACTGCGCCATTAAACGTAGCTTGACCAGTAAAAGTAGATGTTCCAGTAACTTTTAAATTATCAGCAGTAACATCCTGCGCCATAACTTGAGTAGGTAAGAATGTCATAAGCGATGCCAGCGCAAGTGCACTGACTTTGAATGTAGCTGGAAGGCTAGCACTCACTTGAGATTGTTGGCTAGAAGGTATAACGCTAACTGACTTTACTTTACCTTTCGAAGTTGCTAACTCCGATACAGCAATAAAAGTATTTGTTACATGACTCCATATAACTCGATAGACCTTATTCATAGATGCCCCTTTAGGTAGAAAAATAGTATAGGTAGATAGTCGATTTAAAGTGACAACTACTAGTCAAAACATTAAATCAGTCGGATACAAATTAACCACTAGGAATTTGTACGATTCTAAATCACTTACTATTGGAACATTTATTATTAGGCAAGTAAATTGATCGGATGTTATGCAAAACCAGAATATCTAATAACCAATTGAAATATAAAGAAAAAGCACAATGTAAAGTTGAGTAATATCCGATATCACTAAAACTTACACAAAAAACATAATTTACATTTCTCCATTTTATTATTGTTTATCAATGAGTTATCAAATTTACATTGCAAAAAGAGAGAAATAAATGGTAATAAAAAAAGCGTGATTTTCATCACAAAAATCACGCTTTTTTATCTTTTTTACTTAGCAAAAACAAAGACTAAATCAAGAACATTTTTCTTGTTTATTAATTATACTCTACTTCAACAATTTCGAATTCTACTTTTCCGCCAGGTGTCTGAATAGCTACTACATCATCAACTTCTTTTCCAACCAAACCTCTTGCGATTGGTGAATTAACCGAGATTAATCCTTCTTTGATATTAGCTTCATCATCTCCTACAATTTGATAACGTACTTCTTCTTCTGTATCAACATTAAATAAGATCACCGTTGCCCCAAAAATCACTTTGCCATTATTAGGAATTTTTGTGACATCAATAATCTGGCTATTGGATAATTTTGCCTCAATTTCTTGAATGCGACCTTCACAGAATCCTTGTTGTTCACGTGCTGCGTGATATTCTGCATTTTCTTTGAGATCACCATGTTCACGCGCTTCAGCAATGGCTTTAATAATTTCTGGGCGACGCGTATTCTTCAAAAAATCAAGTTCTTGCCTTAATTGCTCAGCACCACGTACCGTCATTGGAATGTGTTTCATAATCTGTTTTTCTTCCTTTTAGATAAAAACAAAACCACAACATTGTTATTCACGATGCTGCAGTTTAATTAAAAATGATTGATTACGAGAAAAGGATTGATTTACTCTCGAAGATTCAAATACTATTATTGTTCGTCTACACAAAAATAGCAACTACTCGAGTCAATTATGTATAAAATATCCCAATTTTCAACCGCACTTTTTCCTCACGCTGTCAAAAAATCACTTTTTCTCTTGGGATTATTTTTTACACCGCCTCTGACCGCACAAGTAGATGTCGCCCAGATCGCACCTTACTTACCTGAAGGAGCGAACCTAGGGTTTATTGCCAAAAACCTAACACAAAATCAAGTGATTGCAGAATACAATAGTCGGGCGTTTATGTTGCCTGCTAGCACACAAAAAGTGTTTACGGCGTTGGCGGCTAAATTAACTCTGCCAGAACAATTTCAATTTGAGACCAGTTTATTCACAAACGGCAAGATACAAGACGGAACCTTAAATGGTGATTTAATTATTCGTTTTACTGGTGATCCAGATTTAACCAGTGGTCAACTTTATCATTTATTATCCCAATTAAAAAAACATAACATTCGTCAAATTAAAGGAGACTTAATTTTAGACACTTCCGTTTTCACTAGTCATGATCGCGGGTTAGGTTGGATTTGGAATGATCTTACGATGTGCTTTAATGCACCGCCTGCTGCGGTCAACATTGATAATAACTGTTTTTACGCCGAATTAGATGCGAATTACCCTGTCGGAGAAGAAGCAAAAATTACAATCCCCGCACAATATCCCGTGCAAGTCTTTGGTCAAGTTTATATTGCAAGCCCCAAAGAAGCGGCTTATTGCCAATTAGATGCCATGGCGTTAGATAACAACCGTTATCAACTTAAAGGCTGTTTATCCCATCAAAATAAGCCTTTTGGTCTCAGTTTTGCGATTCAAGATCCGAATGCATATGCAGCCGCTATCATTCAACGCAACTTAACACGTTTAGGGATTGCATTTAATGGGAAAGTGAAGCAGCCGTATCAGCAACAAAAAGGGCAATTGCTGGCACAACACTTATCTAAACCGCTACCTGATTTACTGAAAAAAATGATGAAAAAATCAGACAATCAAATTGCAGATGCCTTATTTAGAACGATTGCTTACCACCATTATAAACGACCTGCATCTTTCCCATTAGCGAGCCAAGCGATGCGTCAAATTTTATACTCAAAAGCAGGGATCAAATTTGGTCATAGTGTGATTGCTGATGGTTCAGGCCTCTCACGTCATAATTTGATTTCAGTACATACCCTATTACAAGCACTCGATTATATTGCGAAACATGAATCGGAATTAAAATTAATGGAGACTTTTCCTATCGCAGGGGTGGATGGTACATTGATGGGACGAGGATCGTTAATTCACGCCCCTCTTGTCAAAAACTTGACGGCAAAAACAGGCGCATTAAAAGGGGTGTATAACTTAGCGGGCTTTATCACAAATAAAAAAGGCGAAACCGTTGCGTTTGTACAGTTTATCAATGGCTATTCCACGGGTGACTTTGAGCAAAAAACTAAACGCGCTCCTCTAGTCAAATTTGAAAGTCATATTTATAACGCGCTTTATCAGGATTAATCATGCAACTACAGCAACTGTACCTCTATCCGATCAAATCCACACAAGCTTACGGAGTATCGCAGGCTGTCGTACAGCCCCAAGGATTACATTTTGATCGTGAATTTATGTTAACTGAACAAGATGGCACATTTATTACCGCGAGAAAGGATCACGCGTTATATCATTTAACTGCCCTCCCTCTTCCTCAAGGGCTTTTTGTTCAGCACAAGCTGGGGGAAAAACTGATCGTTCATTATCGTGACTTTACACAACAAATAAGTTGTGAAGTTTGGGGTTCTCATTTTCTTTCCTGGGTAGCTAATGACAACATTAATCAGTGGTTCAGCCATAAACTTGGGCGAGCAGTACAGTTACGTTGGCTCGGTGAACACGTTCAACGTCGGATCAAAAAATTCCCTGATATCCCTGTATCATTTGCTGATGGTTACCCTATTTTATTAACAACATCCCGATCGCTAGATGCGCTACAAGCTCACTGTCCTCGTCCAATTGATATGCGACAATTTCGTCCAAATTTCGTTATTGATGGCGAGTCCCCTTTCGTAGAACAACAATGGAAAAAAATTCAAATCGGCGAACTCACCTTTCTAAATGCCAAGCCGTGTGAACGCTGTGTATTGACGACTCGTCACCTTGAACACAACATCATGGATCCACATATGGAGCCGTTTCGGACGTTGAAAAAAATTAATCGCAGTGCTGAAGGTCAGCCCCTATTTGGCATTAATCTTATTCCATTGAAGACGGGGATTATTCGTTGCGGCGATCCCGTTCAGGTACTTGAATAATCAAGAATAGCCCGTTCAAATGACACCTCTTTTCATTCGAATTGTGCCAAAATTGACCGCACTTTTAAGGAACAAAACACTCCTTTAGATTAAAATTTGATCTACTGCACAAATTTTGATAATTCAATTTTTATGCTTTTTGAAATTTTACTTATTTATAAATAAGTTATTCCATGTCAACAATTCTAATGAAAAATTTACTACTTGAATTTTGTTCATCAGCCCATTATCTTGTACCCAACTTTTCACAACACAACTAGATATTGTGTTTTCATACATTAAAGAACAGGTCTGCAACATGAACAAATCATTGATGGTCACGAAACGTGACGGGCATCTCGAACCCATTGATCTTGATAAAATCCACCGTGTTATTACTTGGGCAGCAGAAGGACTAGATAATGTTTCTGTTTCACAAGTGGAGCTCCGTTCACATATCCAGTTTTATGAAGGGATTCGTACCTCTGATATTCATGAAACGATCATCAAAGCTGCGGCTGACTTAATTAGCAAAGAAAGTCCAGACTACCAATATTTAGCTGCACGTTTAGCGGTTTTTCATTTGCGCAAAAAAGCGTATGGTCATTTTGATCCACCACGTCTTTATGATCACGTTAAAAAATTAGTCCGCATGGGAAAATACGATCCTGCCTTACTCACTGATTATACTCGTGAAGAATGGGATGAGATGGACAGTTTCCTTGACCATTGGCGTGACATGACCTTTTCTTATGCGGCAGTGAAACAATTAGAAGGTAAATATTTAGTTCAAAATCGCGTGACGGGTGAAATTTATGAATCCGCACAATTCCTCTATCTCTTAGTTGCTGCCAGTTTATTTTCAAAGTATCCTTCTGAAACTCGATTGGATTATATTCGTCGTTTTTATGATGCGACCTCGACTTTCAAAATTTCGTTGCCTACGCCAATTATGGCAGGCGTACGTACCCCAACACGTCAATTCAGTTCCTGTGTATTAATTGAATGTGATGACAGTCTTGACTCAATTAATGCAACAGCCTCTGCGATCGTGAAATATGTCTCACAACGTGCAGGTATTGGGGTCAATGCTGGCGCCATTCGAGCTTTAGGCAGTCCAATCCGTGGAGGAGAAGCCTTCCATACAGGCTGTATTCCGTTCTATAAATATTTCCAAACGGCTGTGAAATCTTGTTCACAAGGTGGGGTACGCGGTGGCGCAGCGACAGTTTACTACCCCATTTGGCATTTAGAAGTAGAAAGCTTATTAGTATTAAAAAATAACCGTGGTGTTGAAGACAACCGTGTACGTCATATGGACTACGGGGTACAATTAAATAAACTCATGTATCAACGTCTGATCAAAGGTGGTGACATTACGTTATTTAGTCCATCTGATGTTCCTGGGTTATATGAAGCCTTTTTCGCAGATCAAGAAAAATTTGAACAACTTTACTTACAATACGAACACGATCCGAATGTACGTAAACGCGCTGTAAAAGCGGTAGAGCTGTTCTCTTTATTAATGCAAGAGCGTGCCTCAACGGGTCGAATTTATATCCAAAACGTTGACCACTGTAATACGCATTCGCCGTTTGATCCGAAAGTTGCGCCTGTTCGTCAATCTAACTTATGTTTAGAAATTGCGCTGCCTACTAAACCATTACAACATTTCCATGATGAAAATGGTGAAATTGCGCTCTGTACGTTATCCGCATTCAACCTAGGTAAACTGGATAATTTAGACGAATTGGAGGGGCTATCTGATTTAGCCGTACGTGCTTTAGATGCGTTGCTTGACTATCAAGACTATCCTGTTATTGCAGCGAAGAAAAGTTCACTTTCTCGTCGTTCATTAGGTATTGGGGTCATCAATTATGCATACTATTTAGCCAAAAATGGTGTGCGTTATTCTGATGGCAGTGCAAATGACTTAACTCATCGTACGTTTGAAGCTATTCAATATTATTTATTAAAAGCGTCAATGAACTTAGCCAAAGAGTTAGGTGCCTGTGAGTATTTTCATGAAACGACGTATTCACAAGGTATCTTGCCTATTGATACCTATAAAAAAGACATTGATATGTTAACTAAAGAGCCATTGCATTATGATTGGGAAACCTTACGCAAAGACATTCAAGAATTTGGCTTACGTAACTCAACATTAACGGCGTTGATGCCTTCAGAAACGTCATCACAAATCTCTAATGCAACAAATGGTATTGAACCACCACGTGGTCATGTCAGTGTAAAAGCCTCAAAAGACGGTATCTTAAAACAAGTTGTACCAGAATATGAAACTCTCGGTGATAATTATGAATTGTTATGGGACTTACCCGATAACAATGGCTATCTCCATTTAGTTGGGATCATGCAAAAATTCGTTGATCAATCAATTTCTGCGAATACTAACTACGATCCACAACGTTTTGAGGACGGTAAAGTGCCAATGAAACGTTTATTAGGCGATTTATTGACTGCCTATAAATACGGTTTAAAAACACTGTATTACCAAAATACCCGTGACGGTGCCGATGACGGTCAAGAAGATATTGATGACGGCTGCTCAGGCGGAGCATGTAAAATCTAAACGGCTCATACACCAATCTAAGCAACTGAAAGTGCGCTTCTTTTTTAAAAGAAGCGCATTTTTTTTGACATATTTTTGCTAGCTTTTTGTTCTTTTTTCGTCATCAAAATCTAGTTGTTAAATTTGTTAATTCCATCTTTTTAGAATGAAAATCTAAACATAAGCAAAAATGCAATATATTCCACTAGTAATTAAAAATTTCTTCTACAAAAGAAAGCATTTATGCCTATTGACTCAACCTAATATTTCATTATATTTCTAAATCCTAACATTTTTTTAACTAAAACAAACAAAAACAAAGGTTGCTATCATGACAACATCATCTCAAAGCCGCGAAACGTTCTCTGGACGTAAGGCGTTTATTTTTGCAGCAATTGGGTCTGCCGTTGGATTGGGAAATATTTGGCGTTTCCCTTATGTGACTTATGAAAATGGCGGTGGAGCATTTATCATTCCTTATTTAGTTGCACTTTTAACCGCGGGAATTCCACTTTTATTCTTAGATTATGCGATCGGTCACAAATATCGCGCTTCTCCACCACTTGCTTTCCGTAAACTCAATAAAAATTTTGAGACGTTTGGCTGGTGGCAAGTGATGATCAACGTGATCATCGGCATTTACTATGCTGTGATTTTAGGTTGGGCGGCATCTTATACGTTCTTCTCCTTAAATAGTGCTTGGGGAGCTGATCCTGCAAGTTTCTTCTTTAAAGATTATTTGCAGATGGCAGAAGGTGTGTCAGTCGGGCTTGACTTTGTCGGCAGTATTACGGGTCCATTGATTGCAGTGTGGTTGTTCATCCTTGTTATCTTGGCATTAGGTGTACAAAAAGGGATTGGTAAATCATCCGCATTCTTTATGCCATTATTGACAGTGATGTTCGTCATTCTTGTCATCACTGCTCTTTTCTTACCCGGTGCGAGCAAAGGTTTAGATGCGTTATTCACACCAGATTGGTCTAAATTATTAGAGCCTACTGTTTGGGTTGCCGCCTACGGACAAATTTTCTTCTCATTATCAATTTGCTTTGGGATTATGATCACCTACTCCTCTTATTTGAAAAAGCAAAGTGATTTAACAGGCTCAGGACTTGTGGTGGGTTTTGCAAACAGCAGTTTCGAACTCCTCGCAGGCATTGGGGTATTCGCTGCGCTTGGTTTTATGGCAGCCGCTGGCGGAAAAGAAGTGAGCGAAGTCGCAACATCGGGTATTGGTTTAGCGTTCATCGCATTTCCAGCTATCATTGACCAAGCCCCATTCGGCGCAGTCATTGGTGTATTATTCTTTGGTTCGCTATTATTCGCAGGTATAACTTCTTTGATGTCAATCTTAGAAGTTATTATTGCGGCAGTACAAGATAAACTCAGATTACGTCGTTCTATTGCCACGGCAGCAGTGTGTACCCCTATGGCATTTATTTCTATCTTATTGTTTGGTACCACTACTGGATTACCTGTACTTGATGTCCTCGATAAATTCGTCAATAGCTTCGGTATTGTGGCAGTAGGTTTAATGGTAATTTACGCAGTCTTGATTAATGAATCGTTATCAGGTTTAGCCGCCCATATCAATGAAACCTCTTCTTTCAAAGTGGGGATTGTATGGCGTGTGCTTATTGGTACTGTCACCTCAACCGTATTAGTGTATATGTTATTTACTGAAATCAATAAAGTCGCAACTGAAGGATACGGTGGCTATCCAGATTGGTTCGTCAACACATTCGGTTGGGGAATGGCCATTGGTTTAGGTGTGATTGCATATTTATTATCACGTTTACCTTGGAAACACTTAAATGATTCAACAAAAGGAGAGAAACAATGAGTATTAGCGCAATTATTATGATGGTCGTTGCTTTGGCTATCATCTGGGGCGGTTTAATTATCTCCGTTACCCGCTTACCAAAAGAATAACAGGCTCTCCTCTCACATCAGCACCAACTTAGGTGCTGATGTTTTATGGCAAGATGGTCGTTTCATTTCTTGTTCAAATTGTTCAATAAATGAGAAATATTGTCATTTCTCTAGCTTAAATTTTGTGACTTGGGTAAAATACAAGATAACGATTTATACCTTAAAAGTGCGGTTCATTTCTCCGTACTTTTCATTACTGGAGAATATCAATCATGGCTTACACAACGTTTTCGCAAAATAAAAATGATCAATTAAAAGAACCCATGTTTTTTGGTCAAAATGTTAATGTGGCACGTTATGACCAACAAAAATATGAAACGTTTGAAAAATTAATTGAAAAACAATTGTCATTTTTCTGGCGTCCAGAAGAAGTTGATGTGTCACAAGATCGGATTGATTATCAAGCCTTACCTGAACATGAGAAGCATATTTTCATCAGTAACTTAAAATACCAAACCTTGTTAGATTCGATTCAAGGTCGTAGTCCAAATGTGGCGTTATTACCCCTCGTCTCTATCCCAGAATTAGAAACATGGATTGAAACTTGGACTTTCTCTGAAACTATTCACTCACGCTCTTATACACATATTATTCGCAATATTGTGAACGATCCTTCTGTGATTTTTGATGATATTGTGACAAACGAAGAAATTATCAAACGTGCAAAAGACATTTCATGTTATTACGATGATCTAATCCGTGATACTCAACTGTACACGCTGTATGGCGAGGGCACTTATACCGTAGATGGACAGGAATGTAAGGTGACATTACGTAACCTAAAACGCCAACTTTACTTGTGTTTAATGAGTGTAAATGCCCTTGAAGCGATTCGCTTCTATGTATCGTTTGCTTGTTCTTTCGCGTTTGCAGAGCGTAAGTTAATGGAAGGTAATGCGAAAATTATCAAATTTATTGCGCGTGATGAGGCGTTGCACTTAACAGGAACTCAGCACATTCTTAATATTATGGCATCAGGTCAAGATGATCCTGAAATGGCAGAAATTGTTGAAGAATGCAAACAAGAAGCCTATGAATTATTTGTTGCTGCGGCAGAACAAGAAAAAGAATGGGCAGATTACTTGTTTAAAGATGGCTCAATGATTGGGCTAAACCGTGATATTTTAGTGCAATATGTAGAATATATTACGAATATCCGTATGCAAGCTGTCGGTTTGCCTCTTCCTTTCCAAGCTCGCTCCAACCCAATTCCTTGGATCAATGCGTGGTTAGTGTCAGACAACGTACAAGTTGCCCCACAAGAAGTGGAGGTTAGTTCATATCTCGTTGGTCAAATTGACTCTAAAGTGGATACAAAAGATTTTGGTGATTTTGATCTTTAATCTTACCGCTAAAACAGACCGCACTTTTACTTAGTCTAAAAGTGCGGTTATTTTTTCTCATATTTTATCATTTAGCTCGGATATGAAGATTCACCTCATTCATCGTCAGATAACCCTAGAACATCATAATCACACATCGTTGCTTACGCATTTAGAAAACCAAGGGATTTTTCACGAATATCAATGCCGTTCAGGCTATTGTGGTTCATGTCGCGTCAAAATAAGAAAAGGCAAGGTTTCCTATAAAGAACCGCCCCTTGCCTTTATTCAACCTGATGAAATTTTACTATGCTGTTGTCAGGTTGAAGAAGATTTAGAAATTGAGATGTAATTTATGCCACTTTCTGCAATTTGGCTGGAATCCCTTGTCTAACTGCTGAACCACATACCCAATCTAACCAAGGTGAAACAATTTCTTTCGTAGTATCTAACAACCCTAAATCATTGATGTTCACACCTCGTTTAATTTGTTCATTACCTTGGATTTCTTTGCCATCAATGACATAGCTCACCGCACCAAGTTGTTTATGTCCATACCCATGTTCAATGGCAATGGTACCTTTGATCACCCCATCCATCACTACAATTTGCACATGTTGTTGACCACCAGGCGTCATTAATGTAACCAGATCACCATGCTTAAAGCCTTGTTCTGTCGCATCCTGTTGATTCATCGCCACTAAGCCATCGGGTTTAATGCTGTGCAAACGTAATAATGGCGCGGTAATACTACTCATTAAATTAGATTTAAATGACATCAGCTTAAACGGCCATTCTTTCGTTGGATAATGACTCTCAACAGTAGACGTATCGGCGAACTGTGGCTCAAAATATTTTGGACAACCATGATAGTGTTTACCCGTCTGAGCATGTTTTGCTTTTGCTACAGTTTCGTTCCAAATTTGCAAGCAGTTTTTCCAACGTGCTTGCATATTGTCTTCTTGCCATGCACTTTTATAAGGTGCAAAGCGTCCGCCTTTACAATACACATTCGCAACCTTTAACACTTCTTCTGGTTTTAAGGTTTGCTCGAGCGTTGGCATTAAACGTTGTACCCCTGTTAATAGCAGATCTTCTGCCGTCGCATCCTTCACAGGTTCTTTCCCATCATATGCAATGTTTGCCGCGGCTCGTAAGAAATAATCTTCTGTACGGTGTAATGGGTAAGTATTTTGTTGTTTATCCATGATCGCATTGTCACCAAACCCTGGAAGGTTCATAGCTTTAGCAATCGCAATAATGAAGTTTTCCATACAAATCACTTCACCATTTGCCATACGTGCATTCTGAGATTGAATCACAGGCCAACGCGCTGTCGTGGTTTTGGTTGGGACGCCCGCCCAAGGTGTACTGAATCCCCAGCTCTCAAAATTATGCGTATCGGGGACAATATAATCGGCTAATGCGGTGGTTTCATTCATAAACGCATCGACAGCAATAAATAAAGGAAGCATTTTCGGATCACGCAATTTTGTATCCGTGATGTGATGAATTCCTGTCATACCATAAATTGGATTGCTCATATGACTAATCCAGGCTTTCAGCGAATAAGGATAGCCTTGTAATGCCGAAGTAATCATTTCTGACATTTGCCCACCCACAAATGGATACCATGATGCGCGAGCTGGATAAGGTGAAACACCTTGTTCTACTTTACGTTTAAACTCACTGGATTTCTCATACGCTTTATTACTACGCGCCAAATTTGTGCCTTTTGGTTTCACCATATTCGGAAAATTCGCTAAGTCATAGCGTGGCCCTCCGCCAAAATCTTTGAATTTTCCTCCAGCCATGCTCATACCACCTTTCTTATTCATATTCCCTACCATTGCGTTGAGTAAGAGAATCGACCACGCAGTATAGAAGCCAGTGCCATGCATCGTGCCACCATGAGTAATCGCCGAAGCACGATGTCCATGAGAAGTAAATTCTTTTGCTAATTGGCAAATCGTCTCCGTTGGGACACCACAATGTGCAGAATACTCCTCGATCGTGAGCTCAAAACAGGATTCTTTAAAGAGCTGCATCGCGGATTTTGCTAACACTTGTGTCCCATCTTTTAAGATCACCCAATCTTGCACAAAAATAACCGCACTTTCACAATCTTTCGCCGCGATAAACTCACCTGTCAATTGGTCTTTAACGATAATCTCGCTATCCACTGGCTTTTCAGGTACGGGCATCTCGACCATATCTTGTAAACGAAGTGCCTGACCATAACGTTTATGTGCGGGATCAGCAATAAATAAATGGGTCGCATTACAAAAACTTACCCCATTGGCTTTTTGCATTGCCTCTTCACTTGGTATGGATAAATACGCTGCGTTATAACGTTCATTTTCGATAATCCAACGTAACATCCCTAAAGATAAAGATAAGTCTGTTCCTGGAATAATCGGCACCCAACGATTCTGTTTTACGGCTCGACTATTGGTCAATTCTAAGCGTGGCGCAACAACAACATAGTCAAAGTTTTCCTCTGTCCGTTGTTTGGTTAATTGACGAGCTTGACGTTTGAATGGGTTTCCTGCTTGTGCGGGTGAAGTTCCCATAAACAGAATAAATTCTGCATGATCCCAGTCTGGTTTAGCGTGCGAGTTATTGACCAAATCATTCATGAAAGCACCTGAACCAGCACGATAAGACAAGCCACAAAATGAACCATGAGAAGCAAAATTAATCGTACCAAAACTGTTATTGGCAAAGCGTTTTAATAAGGGTTGACGTCCTTCTGGACCCGCAAATGTCACCATCAATTGATTCACTTTTGCACCGAAATCAAGGTTGTCTGCATCCACTGGCGTAGTCAAATCACGAATCGCTTTTAACCCATCCACATGCCCTTCTCCAAACAGATCACCACCATTCACGACTTCTTCAACGAGCTGTTCAAAGCTAATGGTTTTCCATTTTCCTTCTCCTCGTTTGCCAACCCGTTTTAATGGTTGAGTAATACGATAAGGGCTGTTAATTCCTTCTAAAAATGCCGCCCCCCTTGCACACGCAGTCGAACGATTATCTAACCCATTTTCTCCCGCGACACTGAGTTCGGCTTGTTGAATAGATTGGTTAAAATCAAGATGCACATCAGCAGAAAGAGGATGATAAGGATTACCATTGATTCGAATGACTTGATTTTTTTCTAAATCAACACGCGCACGTAAGCCACACAATGTCCAACATCCCATACACTGTGTATTACATACGACTTGTTTACCATTCGCAACTAATTGACCATTTTGAACCTGATATTCAGGTAATAAAGCATTGCCATGGAGTTTATCTGCTGTATGTTCACCCGAAGTGCCATCAATTAACCCCGTAGCAATTTCTTTCACTTTCGGTGAATAACCTGCAACAAAGGCTGTTGCTGTTCCTAAAGCGAGTCCACCTTTTAATAAATTACGTCGTTGGTTATTCATATTTTCCCCCAGTAACATCCATTTGAGATAATGCCGAACTAAATAAGTGCCATAATAAAATGCCAATGCAAACCCATAAACTGAATACCGATATCATGCCAATTGCCCCATCCACATGCCATGTTAATTGATACGGGTTCATGAGTGCATTGTATTTCGCAATACTCTGGACTTGAATCACTAAGATCCAACGTACTAATCCAGTAAAACATAAACCAATGCACAAGGCGATTGTATTCAAAACTTGAGATTGCGGTAAATAAATCAATATGCACAAGACGGCAACACAACCTAACGTTAATAACGGTAACGAGCTAAGTTGCCACAATTGCATCAGTTGCTCTGCTCTTTGTGCTGAGGAAAAATAGACACCCGCTAACACCGCGATAAACATCAGCAAGCTAAATAAAATCAGATGAGAAAACGCATACTGAGTAGACGTCGGATTAAAAAACTGAATAAAGAAACGACAAAGTAAGAACGCCGTCGGTAAAACGCTAAATAGAACTAGTGGCATGAGGCCATAGTGATGCCATAACGGACGTGCTTCGACCGCATACACTTCCATCGTAGTATAAATTAAAATCAATACTGACATCACCAAAGAAAAAAGGCGGAAAAACGTTGTCCAACGAGTAAGATTAAGTTCACCCCAATAAAGAAGATGGAACACTTTTGGTAGACTGGTTTGTGGCACCACTTGACGCAATAAACATAAGAAATATCCCACAACGGCGACGGTAAATAAAGGCAAGAAGATCGCTCCCCATGCCATCCAAGACCAGGGGGTTAAATTCAAATAGAAATTCACTATACGGCTTGGTTGGTGTAAATCCGCAGTTAACGCGATAGGTGCCACAATGGCGCAGCTGAGTGCTAATGTGATCGCAATAAATTCAGCACGTAAATTTTTCTCTTTTTGATTAATCCATAACCCCACAAACACAGAAGAAAACGATAAACCAATAAAAAAGAAGTAACTGACCGCCCAAGGTAACCATGCAATTGCTTGTGGCTCAACCACAATTTCACGAATCATCATAATGTTGCCTCCTTCGCTTGCCATAACATAGGTTGTCCTTGAACATGATCAACAAATGCCTCATCTAAGCCTAAATAAAAGACATGAGGAATCGTACCAGAATCAGGCTTTAAGACTTTCAATTCATCTTTATGTTCTGCCACCATCTTACTAATTGTGCTATTCGGATCTTTTAGATCACCAATAATCCGTGCACCCCCTACACAACTTTCAACACAAGCAGGCAACAACCCTACTTCAAGACGATGCGAACAAAAAGTACATTTATCCGCAGTTTTGGTTTCCTCATTGATAAAGCGAGCATCATAAGGACAGGCTTGGACACAATACGCACACCCAATGCAGCGTTCATTGTTGATGACAACAATCCCATCTTTACGTTGGTATGTTGCTTGTACAGGACAGACAGGGACACAAGGGGGGTTATCACAATGATTACATAGTCGTGGTAACAGCACATTATTCACAACATGATTTGAATCTGTAACTTCGTATTGACGAACTGTTGTTCTAAATTCACCAATTGGTGTCGCATTTTCGATACCACAACTGATTGTACAAGATTGGCATCCAATACAACGACGCAAATCCACCAACATAGCATAACGATGCGTTTCACTTCCCTCTCGTCGAGCTGGCTGAAATTGCGTTTCAGCTTGACTCAATGGAATAAACGCTTGCCCCACACTTAACACAGATAAATTTTTTAAGAAAATTCGCTTACTCATTTCCATAGTGGCGTTCCTTTTAGTTATTCTCATTAACCCAATTGAGTTATGACTTTTTTTAGCGTATTGTTAAAGAAGGTCAAATAAAAAACTATTGTGGTTTTCCACATAAAAAGTGAGTGAATTTGATTTCAATCAATAAAAAGGAAGAAATGTGAAAAAGTGCGCTCAATTCTTGAAAATATTCATTTTGCTCATTGGTTTACTGCCTTCTCTTGCCTTATCAGAGCAATGGAAAATTGGCATTTTGGCGCAACGTGGTGTGGCACATGCACATGCTAAATGGCAACCTTGGATTGATTGGTTAAATCGACAATTTGATCCACAGCATCAATTTACATTAGTCACATTAGACTTAAATGATCTGAGCGAAGAACAAGCACAAGGTGTTGATTTTGTGCTGACTAATCAAGCACAATTCTTTTATCTAAATAATACACAAGTCAGTTGGCTAGTCACACTTAGATCACCTCGACAAATTCAACATGCCTCAATGGGACGTATTGGTAGTGCTATTTTTGTTCGACAAGACAGCCCCTTTTACCAATTAACTGACTTAAAAAATAAAACATTTAGTGCGGTAGGAAATAACGCATTTGGTGGTTTTTTGCTCGGATACCATGTTTTATATCAACAAGGTTTAATTGAGAACAAAGATTTTCAATTAAAATACACTGGTTTTCCTGTTGATAATACCTTACTCCTCTTGCAAGAAAAAAAGGTCGATGCGGCCATTGTCCCCGCCTGTATTTTAGAAGACCTTGATCATGAAGGGGTCATCAAAAAAAACGATTTTCGCTTATTGGCTGGTAAACCTAACACATTAGGTTGTTTAGCCAGTACTGAATTATTGCCCAATTGGTCACTGGCAGCCTTACCACAAGTGCCCGTAGATTTAACCTCAAAATTAGTGACACTCTTGCTGAGTGAAATTCCGACACATTTACCACAGTGGACACCGCCGTACTCAACCACACAAGCAGACGGCATCTTACGTAACCTCTATAAACATCCTAAACAAGATTTATGGGATAGCACAACTTATTGGCTTCAACAATATCGTGGTTGGATTATCTTTATCGGCTTATTATTACTGTTAAATTACCTCTGGATTAGTTTCCAAATTCATCGCAAAAGCAAAGCGTTACAACAAGCATACCATGAAATGCGCCAATATGAACAACAACTGGCACAAGCTGATCGATTGAGTATTTTAGGTGAAATGAGTACTGGAATTGCCCATGAAATTAACCAACCGCTCTCTGCAATCCGTATGTATGTTGAAGGAGTAAAATATCAATTGAGCCAATCTCACTCGGATCCCAATACACTGGCAATTTTAGATAAGGTCTTAATTCAAGTAGATCGTAGTGCGGAAATTATCCGTAATTTAATGAATTGGGCAAAAGGGAAAACAGATGACAAAACTGAATGTACTGATTTAAATAAACTGTTACAACGTGTGATCAATTTTATGTCCTTACAGCGCCATAATCAGCCACTTATCCGTTTAATCTGCCCAACAACAATTAAACTTGAACTCAAAACAACGATTTTAGAACAAGTGATTGGTAATTGTTTATTGAACGCATCACAAGCGCATGCAAGTGAGATTGAAATTGAAGTCACAAAAGAAGAAAGTATGATTGCAATTCATATCAGAGACAATGGCTCAGGCTTCAAGCCGTCTGAATTAAAATTTCCTTTTGTACCCTTCCGAACCAGTAAAGCGAATGGTTTAGGATTAGGTCTAGTATTATGCCAACGTTTACTTCGTTCCATTGAAGGCGAAATTACGTTACAAAACCGCACAGACAAACAAGGTGCGGAAGTCATTTTGACATTGCCAAATAAAAAGGGGGAAACATGTTAATTCATCTTGTTGATGATGACTTAACAGTACTTGATGCAGCCTGTTTTTTGTTAAAACAAGCAGGATATGAAGTACAAACATGGTCAAATAGCCAAGAATTTGTTGATAATGTACCACTCTTTGAGCCGGGCATTGTGTTACTGGACATGAAAATGCCACTATTGGATGGTCATCAAGTCCATCAATTTCTCTGTCAACACCAAAGTACCTTAGCCGTAGTCATTATGACTGCACATGGTGATGTACCGATGGCGGTTCAAGAGTTTAAGCTCGGTGCGGTCGATTTTTTACAAAAACCTGTACAATTCAGTCAATTACAATCGGTCTTAAAACTGGCGGAAGAAAAAACACAAGCCCGTTATGAACGTTATAAAATTCAACGTTGTTACGCGCTATTAAGCAAAAAAGAATTAGATATTTTAGCATTATTACTTCAAGGCTATATTAATCGGCAAATTGCTGAAACCTTAAATATTTCAGTCAGAACGGTGGAAGTGCATCGCTCGCATATTATGGAAAAAATGCAGGCACAAACGATTGCAGAACTGATTTATAAAACTGCACAGCTATAACAGTGCACTCAATAAAAAAACCAGGCAGTGTAAACACTGCCTGGTGATGATTGTCTGATTATAGATTATTCAGATCTAAGACATCGGTCATATCAAATAATCCTCGCTCTTTTTGAGCCAACCATGTTGCTGCACGAACTGCGCCTTTGGCAAAGGTCATACGACTGGTTGCTTTGTGTGCAATTTCAACACGCTCACCGATATCCGCAAACCACACACTGTGTTCACCTACGACATCACTCGCCCGAATCGTTGCAAAACCAATTTCATCGCGTTTGCGTTCCCCCGTAATACCTTCGCGTGCAAAAACACCATGAGTTTTTAAATCACGTCCTAAAGTTTTAGCAATATGTTCGCCCATTGACAATGCTGTACCAGATGGCGCATCAACTTTATGGCGGTGGTGTGCTTCGATAATTTCGATATCACAGTAATCGCCCATCACTTTGGCAGCTTTTTCTAATAATTTGAACACTAAATTCACACCAACACTAAAATTTGAGGCAAAAACAATCGCCGTTTTCTCAGCCGCCTGCTGGATCTGACGTTTTCCTTCTTCATCTAACCCAGTGGTACCAATAACCATTTTCTTATGATGTGTAACACAAAACTGAAGATGTGTTAACGTCCCTTCAGGACGAGTAAAATCAATTAATAAATCAAATTGGTTTTGCTGACTTGCCAAATCGTCCGATACAATAACCCCCAGTGGACCAATCCCTGCTAACTCACCTGCATCCATCCCCACCAAAGTGGAACCTGGACGTTCAAATGCCGCCCCTAATTTAACACCCTCTGTCTCTGAAACCGCTTGAATGAGTTGACGCCCCATTCTTCCACCAGCACCAACTACTGCAATATTTAATGTCATGTTCACCTCAGCCTTATGTCTATCACTTCATTTCCATTACGCCACTATACACCAAATAAACGCCGAATAGCAGAAAAATCCCCCCAGCAACACGATCAATATAACGGCTATATCGACGATAAAACTGCTTCACTATCTGACGAGAAAAGAGCAAAGAAATCATATAAAAATAAAGAAAGGTTTCAACCACAATGATCACAAGTGCGATGAGCATTTGCCACGTTTCTGTTAAATTCACTAAGACAAGCGACATCACACTGGCAAAATAAATAATTGCCTTCGCATTCGACAGATTAATTAAGAGCCCTTTCATGATTTCTTTGTATATTGTCGTCTTTTGATGACGTTGTTGTTCTAAGCTTGGCTCAAACACCACGTTAGTACGGCTGTTTAACATCAACCTGCCCAAATAAGCTAAATACCCACCACCTAAACACATGATTACTCCATGCAAAATAGGCATTGTAGTAAATAACAGTGCAAGACCAAGTAGAGAGGCTAATGCCCAGAACAGCACACCTAACGTAATGCCAAACACGCCACAAATCGCATTACGTCGAGAATGACTGGCGGCTAAGCGACTCACATACAAGAAATCTGGACCAGGCGTAATTAAACCAAAGAAATGCACAATCATTAAATTCAGCATGATTTGCCCTAGAGGAAAAGACGAATAAAGAAAATGACTAACACACTATAAACTGCGGCTAAAACATCATCTAGCATAATGCCAAAGCCACTTTCTAATTTGCGATCAAAATAACGAATTGGATAAGGTTTAACAATATCAAAAAAACGGAAAACGACGAACGCCGTCAAACACCAAAACGGCGATAAGCTAGGCACAGCCAACAAGACAAGAAAAATACCAACAATTTCATCCCAAACAATCGCCCCATGATCATGAACGCCCATATCATCTGCCGTTTTCTTACATAAGTAACAACCTATCCAAAAACATAATCCAGTCAAAATGAAAAAAAAGCTCGGACTGAGAAACTGCAATAATATCCACCCCAACATCAACCCGACCAAACTGCCCCATGTACCTGGTGCTGGGTGGATCAAGCCAGCGCCAAATCCTACGGCTAAACAATGAATTGGATTACGTAAATTAATTGATTGGAGAGGTGGTTTCATTATTTATCATCCGATTGAAAGTGATCAAAACCTGGCTTCAAATTCATATCAATTGCCATACTATTACGTTCGAACTTAATACGCTTTTTATTTTGTGGGCTAATTGCTCTAACTTGTCCAACACAAGTATAGTCAACACCAATGTAGGCTAAAGCGCGTTCTAATTTGGCTTTATTATTATCTGGCACAGTAAAGCAAAGTTCATAATCTTCTCCACCCGACAAGGCAAATTTCTCTGCTTGTTCCAGACCAAACGTACTGACTAATTGAGGTGAAAGTGGCAATTTGTCTACATCCACGACAGCCCCACACTGACTACGCTCAAGAATATGCCCCAAATCCGCCACAAACCCATCCGATATATCAATTGCCGCATTGGCTAAAGAAGAGACAGCTAACTCTAGCCCTAAAAGCACACGAGGAGTAGGACGAAGGTGGCGTTGAATTAAGAAAGCTTGCTCAGAATTGACCGCACTTTTCTGCGCTAACAGTAACGCTAACCCACCTGCACTGTCACCCAATGTCCCAGAGACGTAAATCCAATCGCCAACTTTTGCACTATGGCGACATAATGCTTTCCCTTTGGCGATAATGCCATGGGCTGTAATCGTAATGGCGAGAGGACCTTTTGTAGTATCACCGCCGATCAAATCAACGTTATAGTGATCTAGCACATCAAACAAACTTTCACTAAATTCACGCAGCCATGATTCATTGACTTCGGGTAAGGTAAGGGCAAGTGATACCCAAGCAGGCTCAGCCCCCATCGCTGCAAGGTCACTTAAATTCGTTGCAGCGGCTTTATAGGCTAAATCTGCTGGGCTAATACTAGGTAAGAAATGTGTATTTTCTACCATTGTATCAGTCGTAATGACTAAACGTTGATTTTGACGAAGTTCAGTAATTGCGCAATCATCACCAATAGAAACGATGACATCTTTACGTGCAATACGCTTTGATGAGGCAGTGAAATAACGTTGAATTATATCAAATTCGCCATCACTCATTGTTGACCTCTCATCCTCTTTATTTACGAGACAAAGCGGGAGCAACTTTATCTAATACACCATTTACATATTTATGGCTGTCATCTGCACCAAAGACTTTTGCGACTTCAATCGCTTCATTAATGACGACTTTATAGGGTACATCTAATTCAAACTTCAGCTCATATACCGCAAGGCGCAAGATAGCTTTTTCAATTGGATCTAATTCATTCACATCACGATCCAAATACGGTGCCATCGCGTCATCTACAACATCAACTTGCTCTGCTGTTTGACGAAAGAGCTTACGGAAATACGCCACATCCACACCTTTGAGATCTTGATCCGCCACAAAAGCCAATTCAATTTCAGCAGGTGAATTTTGTGATACATACCATGAGTATAAAGCTTGTACTGCACATTCTCTCGCACGACGGCGTGGAGACACTTTTTTTTCTACTTTAGTTTCTGTCATCTGAATTACGCCGCGTCAATTTGAGCTAATAAATTTACCATTTCTAAAGCAACCAGTGCCGCTTCCGCACCTTTATTCCCAGCTTTAGTTCCAGCACGTTCAATGGCTTGCTCAATGTTTTCTGTTGTTAATACACCAAAAGCAACAGGAATATCAGCACTCATTGCAACTTGACCTAGCCCACTACTTGCTTCCCCTGCAACATATTCAAAATGCGCTGTACCACCACGAATGACGGTACCTAATGCAACAATGGCGTCATATTTTTTGCTTTCTGCTAAACGACGTGCCACTAAAGGTAATTCATAAGCACCTGGCGCACGTACTAAGGTAATGTTTTCTTCTTTCACTTGCCCAATGCGTTTTAAGGCATCTAATGCTCCTTCTAATAAGCTTTCATTAATAAAGCTATTAAAACGCGCAATCACCACTGCGATTTTGGCATTGGGTGCAGCAATTGTCCCTTCTAATACGTTCATATTGTTTCCTAATTTGTCAGGTTGATAGATAAAATCGGTTGCGAATTTTAACACAAAATTTTTATTCAATCAGTAGTTATCTGATGGATTCCTTGTGAAGCAAAAAATACACACTGTAAAAAAATCATAACACCTGTAAAAAAATGATTACATTTTATTTTTTTTACGCTAGAATGCTTGCACTTATTTGTTGTTTTTACTTGAGAGAAATTTATGAAAAATAAAACGTTTGGGAGTGCCCTCTTAGTTGCAGGTACCACAATTGGCGCAGGAATGCTAGCCATGCCACTCACTTCTGCAGAAATGGGTTTTACTTATACTTTGATTTTGCTCTTCATTTTATGGGGACTGCTTTCTTATAGTGCCTTACTTTTTGTTGAAGTTTATCAAAAAGCGGAAACCAAAAATGCAGGGATTGCGACATTAGCGGAACAGTATTTTGGCTTACCTGGTCGTATCTTAGCCACATTCTCCCTGGTCATCTTCATGTATGCAATTCTATCTGCTTATGTCACAGGAGGGGGCTCGCTCCTAGCCAGTGTTTTACCTTTCTTAGGCGAGTATGCCACATCAATTTCAATTGTACTCTTTACACTGGTGCTTGGGGTCTTTATTGTCATTAGTACGGGTGCCGTCGATATGCTGACGCGCTTACTCTTTGCGATCAAATTGGTTGCCTTTGCATTAGTCTTACTCATGATGCTGCCACTGGTTAAAACAGATAATTTACTTGCCATGCCGTTAAAAGATTTTTTAATTATTTCGGCAAGCCCCGTCTTTTTCACCTCATTTGGTTTCCATGTCATCATCCCAAGTATTAATAGCTATTTAGAGGGAGATATTCGCCGTTTACGTATTGCCATTATCACTGGTACTGCTATTCCATTAGTGGCTTATATTGTATGGCAAATGGCAACCCATGGCGTGTTCCCACAAAGTCAGTTTGTACAAATTCTAAATACAGACCCGACATTAAACGGTTTGATTACAGCAACATACCAAGCCACTGAAAGTAGTTTGATTAGTTCAGCAATGCGCTTGTTCTTTACATTAGCCTTAATTACGTCATTCTTAGGGGTTGCTCTGTCTTTATTTGACTGCCTGTATGATTTATTAAAACGTGTCAATATTAAAGCTAACCGTTTTTCATTAGGACTCCTTACTTTCTTACCACCGCTCGTATTTGCCTTGTTCTACCCAGAAGGTTTTGTCATGGCATTAGGCTATGCGGGTCAAATGTTTACATTCTATGGGTTAGTTTTACCTGTGGGTATGGCTTGGCGTGCCAGAAAACGTTACCCTGATTTACCATATCGTGTGATCGGTGGAAACCTTACGCTGTTTGCAGCATTAATCCTCGGACTATTAATTATGAATGTACCGTTCTTGATTAAAGCAGGTTATCTTCCAGCCGTAATTGGTTAATTAACAAAAAATGATGTCGTTTAAGCAGGTCGGTTAATAACTGACCTGTTTTTTTATGTCTGATCTACTCGCCTATCAGGCTTTACTCTGAAAATGCAGAGCACGAAGCGCATTTCAATCTTTGCTCTCTGTCCTCTTTGTGTTATTTAAGTTGAACAAAAAATAAAAATTTTAAATAAACTCGAACATTTTTTTATTTTTTTTGTCTTATGAATACCTAAACTGCGGCTTGTGGTTTGGTGTTTCTACTTTTATTGGAGAAAATGAAAAATGAAAAAAACAAATTTTCTATTAACCAGCATTGCTCTCGGATTAAGCATTCTATCAACGCCGATGCTCTCTCAAGCATCACTCCCAGCCTATGTTGAAGGTCAACAGGTTCCTAGTCTCGCCCCGATGTTAGAAAAAGTCTTGCCAGCTGTTGTCTCAATTTCGGTGGAAGGTAAAGCACAAACTAATGGTCCTGCCCAATTTCATGGTATCCCAGAGGAATTTAAATTTTTCTTTGGTCCCGATATTTTTAATGATCGTGCGCCTCGTAATTTCCGTGGTATTGGTTCTGGCGTCATTATTAACGCAGAAAAAGGCTATGTGTTAACAAACAATCACGTTATTGATAATGCAGATAAGATTACTGTACAGCTACAAGATGGACGTGAATTAAGTGCAAAAGTCATCGGTGCAGATGAACAATCCGATGTTGCGTTAATTCAAATTGAAAAACCCAAAAATCTTACCGCACTTAAGATTGCCGACTCAGATAAGCTCCGTGTAGGTGATTTCACTGTAGCCATCGGCAATCCATTTGGTTTAGGTCAAACGGTCACCTCTGGCATTGTTTCGGCTTTAGGTCGTTCAACTGGTTCTGATAGTGGAACTTATGAAAACTATATTCAAACGGATGCGGCGGTTAACCGCGGCAATTCTGGTGGTCCACTAGTCAATTTACAAGGCGAGTTAATTGGTATCAACACCGCAATTATTTCCCCAAGTGGAGGCAATGCGGGTATTGCTTTTGCGATCCCAAGTAATATGGCAAATAATCTTGTACAACAAATTCTCGAGTTTGGTGAAGTTCGTCGAGGAATGTTAGGGATCAAAGGGGGAGAATTAAATGCTGACCTCGCAAAAGCCTTTGATATCGAAGCACAACAAGGCGCCTTTATTAGTGAAGTACTGCCAAACTCTGCGGCTGAAAAAGCGGGGTTAAAAGCGGGTGATGTGATTATTGCAATGAATGGGCAAAAAATTTCGAGCTTTGCAGAAATGCGAGCCAAAATTGCCACATCTGGCGCAGGAAAAGAAATTGAATTAACGTATTTACGTGATGGGAAAAAACAGCATGCAAAAGTGACGCTGCAATCAGATGATCAAACCCAGGCTGATGCAAGTAATTTATTACCAGCACTCACTGGGGCTGAAATGAGTAATTATGATGAAAAAGGCATAAAAGGAGTGGTGATCACACGTGTTGCAGCAAAATCTATCGCAGAGCAACGTGGCTTGAAAAAAGACGATATTATTATCGGTGTGAATCGTCAGAAAGTCGAAAATTTAGGTCAATTACGTAAAATCCTTGATACAAAACCGTCTGCTATTGCATTGAATATTATTCGCGGTGAAAATAATTTCTACTTACTTATTCAATAAAGAGTAAATCATAAAATGGGGAGGCATTTGCTTCCCCATTCTTGTACATCAATCATCCATCAAAATAGACTGTACATTCAACAAATTAATATCCCATTCCGAATAAAAATAAAACAATCATCATTAATACTTGTTCTTCAGGAATCTCTTGCCCATTCAATTTCAACGCATTATTTTCAAGCAATAAGGCTAAATTCAGTGATTGTTCATTGGAAACCAATACCCCGTTTTGAATTGCCTCTGCAAATAAAAGTGCAATCGTTTGTTCCGCTGAGACACTGGCTTGTTCTTTTGTCATACCATTTGCTTGGTTTAGCACTGTAAACAAGCGAACTAATGCCTGCTTCTCTAAATGAATATTCATTGCCAATTGCTTGAATAACGCCAAAACTTTGCCTTGTTCTAACAAATTCCAATTACCATTTGCTATTTCAACAATCATATTCCCAGTCAACTCTCCCGCTTCTGAAGTCAATTTCAACGGTTCAATTTGCAATAAAGGATGATTGTCTAAAATGGTTTTAGATAATGCCTCGAGTTGTTCTTCAAAGGCAATGCTCTCAACCTGCTCATTTTCAATTAACTTGAGAAGCTTATTCATTGATGAGCCTTCTATATGTGCTAAGGTAATGTTAGCATCTAGCTGACCAAGCAATTGACCATTTACTAACATTTCAGGTATTTTCGTTACAAGCTCATAGTTTACAAATTGTTCCGTTTTTTTAGTACTCGAGTCCAAAAAAAGATTTCGATATTCCAAATTAAAATCACGACGATTCGGATCCTTTAAAGAAACACGCATATTATCAATCTGCGCGACCTGTTTACCGACAGGAATCCGTTCCCATTCTGATGTCTGCAAATCACTCTCGATTTTAATATTATTCAATGTGATTAACGAGTTGGATGGTTGTTGCTTGGCACGAATCGCGACATTCAACTCATTGATCATCATTTGCGATTTGCCTATCCCCTCATCAGTTAATTGGTCAAAATGTAAGTCAATCCCTTTCCACATTATCTCCGCATCAGCCAACGCCAATTTAGCGGGTGCAATCTGTGCTTTTCCAGTAAACGTCGAATCATAGTGAATCTTAATTTGGCTTTCAAAAGGAAGTTGACCTTGCGCATAATCAAACCATGGTTGTGTTGTTGCATTTTGTACCACACGATCATGACTTGATAACAAGACTGGCATGATGTCAAATTGACGTAAACGATCTAATGGAATTGGACCGTGATAAAGCGTACTTTCAAATGGCACAGTAAATGCTGTATCAGAAAAAGTCCCAACCAACTCATAAGTCACTTTAGAGCTAAACACTCCACGCTCAACATGCAATTTGTCAAACTTAATTTGCTGTTCAGAAGCATCAAGCTCCGCTAACTTTGCATTGACCAACGTTAAACGTTCTTGAATTTTTTCCTCAATAACTTTACCCGTATACCAGCTCGCCCCAGTCCAAACTGCCGCTAGTGCACCAATGACGCTTAACGCCACAAATGATTTTTTCATAAAAAGATCCTAAATAAAATGAAATTAGCATGTGCAATGTACCACAAATCAAGCATAGTATAAAATCTATTCTTTTTTGCTGATGGCCTGGATATCATTCGCTTTCGTCAGCAATGAAATTTTTTTATTTCCCCCCTTGAACTTCCCAACTTTAGCCTCATTTACTACAACACAAACAACTTGACCAAAAATGACCGCACCTCAAGTTACTTATGGAAAATAAAACAAAAATTTTATTTTTAATACTTGAAATGCAAAATTTCGTCCTCATTTTTGAAAAACAAATCGAATTAACGAATTTATAAATTTACTAGGAGAAACAAAATGGGAAAAATTATTGGTATTGACTTAGGTACAACAAACTCTTGTGTAGCCGTAATGGACGGTGGCGCACCACGCGTTATTGAGAATGCCGAGGGTGATCGTACAACTCCGTCAATCATTGCTTATACTCAAGATAACGAAACATTAGTGGGTCAACCTGCAAAACGTCAAGCAGTCACTAACCCGAAAAATACGTTATTCGCAATCAAACGTTTAATCGGTCGTCGTTTCCAAGATGAAGAAGTACAACGCGACGTAAGCATTATGCCATTCGACATCGTTGCAGCTGACAACGGCGATGCTTGGGTTGGTGTAAAAGGCGAAAAAATGGCACCACCACAAATTTCTGCTGAAGTATTGAAAAAAATGAAAAAAACTGCAGAAGATTTCTTAGGTGAGCCAGTAACTGAAGCGGTCATTACCGTACCTGCATACTTCAACGATGCGCAACGTCAAGCAACTAAAGATGCTGGTCGTATCGCGGGCTTAGAAGTTAAACGTATCATCAACGAACCAACAGCAGCAGCACTTGCTTATGGTTTAGATAAAGGTCAAGGCAACAAAACTATCGCAGTTTACGACTTGGGTGGTGGTACATTCGACTTATCAATCATTGAAATCGATGAAGTGGGTGGCGAAAAAACTTTCGAAGTATTAGCAACTAACGGTGATACTCACTTAGGTGGTGAAGACTTCGATAACCGTGTAATTAATTACTTAGTTGAAGAATTCAAAAAAGAACAAGGTGTTGATTTACGTAACGACCCATTAGCAATGCAACGTTTGAAAGAAGCGGGTGAGAAAGCGAAAATTGAACTTTCCTCTGCACAACAAACTGATGTAAATCTTCCATACATCACGGCAGATGCAACTGGTCCAAAACACTTAAACATTAAATTAACACGTGCGAAATTAGAATCACTTGTTGAAGATTTAGTGGCTCGTTCATTAGAACCCGTTAAAGTTGCACTAGCAGATGCAGGTTTAAGCGTATCACAAGTTGATGACGTAATCCTTGTAGGTGGTCAAACTCGTATGCCACTTGTACAACAAAAAGTAGAAGCATTCTTTGGTAAAGCACCTCGTAAAGACGTGAACCCAGATGAAGCAGTTGCTATCGGTGCAGCAGTACAAGGCGGTGTATTAGCAGGTGATGTGAAAGACGTATTGTTATTAGACGTAACCCCACTTTCATTAGGTATCGAAACGATGGGTGGAGTGATGACAACCTTAATTGAGAAAAACACTACGATTCCTACTAAGAAATCACAAGTGTTCTCAACTGCGGAAGACAACCAAAGTGCGGTAACTATTCACGTACTTCAAGGTGAACGTAAACGTGCAGCAGACAACAAATCTTTAGGTCAATTCAACCTAGAAGGTATTAACCCTGCGCCACGTGGTATGCCACAAATTGAAGTGACTTTCGATATCGATGCGGACGGTATTATCCACGTATCTGCGAAAGATAAAGGTACTAACAAAGAGCAAAAAATCACAATTAAAGCATCTTCTGGTTTATCAGATGAAGAAATTCAACAAATGGTACGTGACGCAGAAGCGAACGCTGAAGCAGACCGTAAATTTGAAGAATTAGTTCAAGCGCGTAACCAAGCAGATCATTTAGTTCACAGCACACGTAAACAGTTAACTGAAGTGGGTGACAAATTATCAGCTGATGACAAAGCACCAATCGAAAAAGCGGTATCTGACTTAGAAGCAGCGGCGAAAGGTGAAGATAAAGCGGAAATCGAAGCGAAGGTTCAAGCATTAATTCAAGTATCTGAAAAATTAATGCAAGCATCTCAGCCACAACCTGATGCGCAACCGCAACAAGCACAAAGCGGAAAACCAAATGATGATGTGGTTGATGCTGAATTTGAAGAAGTGAAAGACAACAAATAATTTCACTTTCATAAAAATCTGAAGGGCGTAGCAATACGCCCTTTCGCTCTATCCATAAACGAGCAATTTTTCCTAACCTTGCTTATAAGTGATGTTAGGAAAAATGAATCAGGAGGAACAATGTTTTTAACACTCTATCCCATTGTTCAACAACGCCTTAACAACAAAACTGCTAATGAGGTAATTCCCGCTTTATGGCAAGAAAACGCCAAGTTATTACCTCAAGCGCAACAATGTTATGGTGTTTATTTTAATTATGAGTCGGATTATCAATCTGACTATGATTTTGCAATTGCGACAGAACAAGATGTGAAGACAAACTTTCCTGCTATTGAAATTGAAGATTTAAACTTCTACGAAGTATTTCGTTGTAAGTTAGACGATATTTATCAAACTTGGCAGCTCATTTGGAAAAAAGAGCAGCAAGGTTTGCTAAAGCGTGCTTATAAAGTGGATTTTGAAAAATACGATACTGATAATTCAGTCGCGATTTATATCTCTGTTGTACCACATTGTTAAGCCCCAAAGCGCGGTAAAATTTTTCAAAAATGACCGCACTTGACCTCTCTAAAAATAACATCATAAAAAATATAAGGAAGACACAATGGAATTCGCAACACAATGTTTACACGCAGGATATAACCCGAAAAATGGGGAACCTCGTGTTCAACCCATAGTACAAAGTACGACATTTACTTATGATTCTGCGGAAGAAATCGGAAAGTTATTTGATTTACAAGCGGCTGGCTATTTCTATACTCGCTTGTCAAATCCAACAACAAATGCAGCAGAAGAAAAATTGACCGCACTTGAAGGCGGTGTTGCAACAATGTGTACTGCATCGGGGCAATCAGCGGTATTTTACGCCATGCTCAATATTTTAGAAGCAGGTGATCATTTCATCTCGTCTTCTTATGTCTATGGCGGTACTTACAACTTATTTGCGCATACCTTCAAAAAAATGGGCATTGAAGTGACGTTTGTGGATCAAGATTTACCACTCGAAGAATTGAAAAAAGAAATTCGTCCAAATACTAAAGCTGTATTTGCAGAAACGATTGCCAACCCAGCGTTACGCGTATTGGATATTGAGAAATTTGTTGCACTTGCAAAAGCAGCACAATCACCATTATTAGTGGATAACACTTTTGCAACGCCATATTTCTGTCGTCCAATTGAATTTGGTGCCAACGTGGTGATTCACAGTACATCAAAATATTTAGATGGTCACGCAGTCGCACTTGGTGGTTCAATTACTGATGGTGGTAACTTTGACTGGAATAACGGCAGATTTCCACAATTAAGCACGCCAGACCAAACCTACCACGGTTTAGTTTATACCGAAACATTTGGTCCTGCGGCATATATTGTGAAAGCGCGCGTACAATTAATGCGTGACTTAGGGGCAACACCTGCGCCACAAAACAGTTTCTTACTCAATCTGGGCATGGAAACTTTAGCTGTACGTATGGAACGTCACTATGAAAATGCACAAGCTGTGGCAGAGTTTTTAGAAAAACATCCACAAGTGGCAAAAGTAAGCTTCCCAGGTTTACCTAATTCACAAGATTACACACTAAAACAAAAATATTTACCAAATGGTTTATGTGGCGTGATTTCGTTTGAAGTAAAAGGTGGACGTGAAGCGGCTGCAAAATGGTTAAATGCGCTGAAATTAGTTTCTCGTGAAGTGCATGTGGCGGATATTCGTACTTGTGCATTACATCCAGCGACTTCAACACACCGTCAATTAAGTGAAACAGATCTCCAAAAAGCAGGCATTGCCCCTGGGCTAATTCGTCTCTCTTGTGGTATCGAAAGCCTCAAGGATATCTTAGTAGATTTAGAACAGGCGTTTGACGCAGCAAAATAAGTAGTAAATTATCAGGGTAGATTCTCCTCTACCCTGTATTAAATTAAAGCAATAAGCTCATATTTTTTGAAAAGAAATATCAGCTTATCTCTTTAAAAAACAAAAATAGCACAAAGATCATTCTTGATAAACAAACAACCTTATTTAATTTCAAGCAGTAAATAAACGGAAAAAGTAACTATTATGGCAAAAAAAGATTATTACGACGTTCTTGGTGTTGAACGCAGTGCGGATGAAAAAGAAATCAAACGTGCTTATAAAAAATTGGCGATGAAATATCATCCCGACCGTACGCAAGGCAACAAAGAACTAGAAGAAAAATTTAAAGAAATCCAAGAAGCATACGAAGTGTTAAGCGACAAACAAAAACGCGCTAACTACGACCAATACGGTCATGCTGCTTTTGAACAAGGTGGCTTCGGTAGCGGCGGTTTTGGTGGTGCTGACTTCGGTGATATTTTTGGTGATATGTTCGGTGATATTTTTGGTGGTGGTCGTGGTCGCCAACGTGTCGTGCGTGGTGATGACTTGCGCTATGATCTTGAAATCAGCCTAGAAGAAGCTGTACGTGGCACAACCAAAGATATTCAAATTAATACACTGGCGCATTGTGATACCTGTGATGGTTCTGGTGCAGAAAAAGGCTCGAAAGTAGAAACCTGTCCAACCTGTCATGGCGCGGGGCGTATCCGCCGTCAACAAGGTTTCTTTGTAACGGAACAAGGCTGTCCAACTTGTCATGGAACAGGTAAAAAAATTGAGAAACCTTGTCATACTTGTCATGGTGATGGACGCGTTCACAAGAAGAAAAATCTTTCGGTGAAAATTCCTGCGGGTGTTGATACAGGCAATCAATTACGTTTATCTGGCGAAGGGGCTGCGGGTGAAAATGGTGCACCAAATGGTGATTTATATGTAGTCATTCACGTGCGTAATCACCATATCTTTGAGCGTGATGGCAACAACCTGTATTGTGAAGTGCCGATTAGTTTTACCATGGCTGCCTTAGGTGGTGAAATTGAAGTGCCAACCTTAGATGGTCGTGTCAAACTAAAAATTCCTGCTGAAACCCAAACTGGCAAACTTTTCCGTATGCGAGGTAAAGGTGTCATGTCAACTCGCAGCAGTTATGCAGGTGATTTAATCTGTAAAGTGATTGTCGAAACGCCTGTCAAATTGAATGAAGAACAAAAAGCCTTGCTCCGTCAATTAGAAGAAAGCTTTGAGGGGTCGAATAATAAACCGAAATCATCCAGTTTCTTTGATGGTGTAAAAAGTTTCTTTGATAACTTAGGCAAGTAATTCTCATACAAAATGCACCGCATAGAGATTGATTCAATCCATTGCGGTGCATTTTTATTTCTTAACGGATTAGAGTACAGAAATCGCTTTCACCTGCGCAAAGACAGGTTGATTTATTTGTAAAGCAAGATCTTCAAATGCCCATTTACTGATCGTTGACCAAATGGCTTTATCTCCCACAGTAATTTGCACATCGACGCGATTTTCACGCTCGACAATGTGACTCACCCGCCCTTGTAAAATATTACGGATACTGGTTTTTTCAGGTACGTATAAACTAATAGAAACATCCGAACCTTTAATACAAATACGCTTTTTTTCACCAACCTGACAGGCTTGCTGTTTGATCCAGATTTCTTGGGACATTAAGGATAATGCGGTCATTTTATAGTGTGAATGATGTTGCGAAACGGGTAACAACAGGACCGCACTTTGCTCATCCTCTAGTTTCCAAGGCAAAAAGAGGGGATTTTCCCAGATTGTTTCAAGCAAATCATAGGCCAAGACTTTTCCCTCATCCAATAATACCACGCGCTCAGCTAACCGTAATAACTCGTCAATACTGTGTGTAACATATAAGATCGGAATCTGTATCTCTTTTGACAGCTTTTCAAGATATGTCATTAATTCTCGTTTACGTGGTAAATCTAATGCGGATAATGGCTCATCCATGAGTAAAATTTCAGGGTTAGTTAACAATGCTCGTCCAATCGCCACCCGTTGTTTTTCGCCGCCAGATAAGGTGATCGGGTATCGTTTTAATAAATGACCAATTCCTAATAATTCAACGATATAATGGAATTGCTGAGGATCCACATTCGATGCCCCATACAATAAATTCCCCTTCACGTTATAATGCGGGAACAAACGAGCATCTTGAAAAACATAGCCAACTTTACGCTGGTAAGCAGGAATACAAATATTTTGATGAGTATCCACTAAAACACGCTGATTTAACGAAATACTGCCTTGGTCTAACTTAACTAAGCCACTCACTAAATTAATTAAAGAAGACTTACCTGATCCTGATAAGCCAAAAATCGCTGTTACTCCTTGCGAAGGAATAGAAAGATCCGCCTCTAGCGCAAGCTGACCTAATTGTTTTTTCACTTTAATTTGTAACATAGCCTTGCCCCAATTTTTTCTGCATATTTTTTGCTAGCCATTCGGATAATAGCAAGGAAATCAACGAGAGAATAATCGCAAATACACACAGTCTTGCAGCCTGTTCCTCTGCACCTGGTGTTTGAATAAAAGTATACATTGCTAAAGGAATCGTTTGAGTTTCACCTGCAATATTTGACACAAAGGCGATTGTGGCACCAAATTCGCCCAATGAACGCGCAAAACCTAACACAACCCCCGCCAGCACACCCGGTAAAGAAAGAGGTAAAGTAATAGTGAAAAATACCCGCCAAGCTGATGCGCCCAATGTTTGTGCCGCTTGTTCTAATTTCACGTCGATACTTTCAAGGGATAAACGGATAGCACGTACAACAAGTGGAAAAGCAACCACGGCTGCCGCAAGTACTGCCCCATTCCAACTAAATGCAAACGAAAAATCAAACCAGCTATACAAGTATTTACCAATAAAACCGTTACGTCCCATCGCAACTAATAATAAATAACCAATCACCACTGGCGGTAAAACTAATGGCAAATGAATCACGCCACTGACAAGCGATTTACCATAAAAATTTTTACGTGCTAATAACCATGCCACTAAAATCGCAAACGGCAAGCTCCATAAAATCGCATTTATTGAAACACTCAAGCTTAATTTGACTGCTTGGATTTCCATTGCACTCAGCCCAAAATGAGTAAGGAGTTGACTAAACAAAAATTGATTCCTTTTATATAAACTGAAATGATTAAAAATGTGACCGCACTTTATGTTGACAAAAGAAAGAGGGACGCACAGCTGGCGTCCCTTTCTATTTTATGAAAAATTACTTAACTGCGAAACCATAGTCGGCAAATACTTTTTTCGCCTCTTTGGATTCTAAATAGGTTAAAAACGCGCGCGTTTCTGCATTATCACGATCTTTCAATAATGCAACAGGATACTCGACAGCTTTATATGAACCCGCAGGGAACACACCGACAATTTTCACACCTTTACTCACTTTACCGTCCGTACTGTATACGATACCTAAGGGTGCTTCAGCACGTTCGACTAAAGCAAGCGCAGCACGTACATCTTTACCACGAGCCAATTTTGTTTCTACTTTGTCCCATAGTTTTAAATTTGTTAGTGCTTCTTTGGCATATTGACCTGCTGGTACATGGTCTGGATCGCCTACAGATAAGAAGCTGTCTTTTAACTCAGTTACCCATTCGCCTTTTGCTACATCAACGTCATTAAGTTTACTCGCTTCTGGCGCAATTAATACTAATTCATTACCAACTAACACTTTTTCAGTTGCTTTAACTGTTAACCCTTTTTCTGATAAGTGTTTCATCCATTTTGTATTCGCAGATAAAAAAACATCAGCTGGTGCACCTTCTTCAATTTGTTTCGCTAACGTTGAAGATGATGCGAACGAGAATACTAATTCTTGTTCTGGTTTCATTTTTTTATAGTCTTCTGCAATCTGATTTAACGCGTTCGTCATAGATGCTGCTGCAAAAACAGTGACTTTAGCTTGCGCAGAAACAGAAAAAGCTAAACAAGCAACAGCCAGTGAAGCGGTTATCGTTTTTAATTTGAACATATAAGTTGCTCCATTTATTTGATTAAAAAAACATTATGTAACAAATTATACAATGTTTTAACAAAGAAATGCTATATAAAAAATATGCTTTGTTTTAAAATGTGAGAAACGTCAAAATTTAGCGAAAACTCTGGAGAAAATGATGTTAAACACTGAAATTTTACTCACCATCAAGTTACAACAACAACTTTTTGTCGATCCTAAACGGGTACGTTTATTAAAAGAGATTCAAAAATGTGGATCAATTAATCAAGCGGCGAAAAACGCGAAAGTCAGTTACAAAAGCGCCTGGGATCATTTAGCCGCGATGAATGATATCAGCCCTAAGCCATTATTAGAGCGTAATGTAGGCGGGAAAAATGGCGGTGGCACCGAATTAACCATCTATGCTCAACGCTTATTACAGCTCTATGACCTGTTAGAAAAAACACAAGAAAAAGCCTTTCACATTTTACAAGATGAAAGCTTACCACTTGATAGTGTACTCCATGCTACCGCACGTTTTTCTTTACAAAGTAGTGCGCGTAACCAATTCTTCGGTAAAATTGCCCATCTGCGTCACGAAAACATTCATTGTTTTGTCGACATTGATATTGATGGTTTTCCAACTCCCCTCACAGTTTCTATCACAGAAAAAAGTGCGGTACGCTTAAAACTCACGCCAGGCAAAGAAGTCATGTTGATGATTAAAGCACCATGGATAAAAATTCATCACTCTCCTCCAACAGAAACAGTGCACAACACGTTTCTTGCAAATGTGAAAGAAATGACGGATAAAGGTCAGGTTGAGGAAGTCATCTTAACGCTAGGTAAAGAGAATATTGAATTTTGTGCAACATTGCCCCGCTCAAACCAGGTTAAATTGCACCAAGATGTTTGGATTCACATTGATCCTGAACAAATTATTTTAGCAACACTTTATTAAAAATGATGGCTATCTGAAGAATATTCAAGGCAAAATGTATTTTGCCTTTTTCTTTTATAACGTAATTTCATCAATTGGCTTGCCAAAACTTGGAATGAAGACTTGGATAAAATAATCCATTTCTTGACTATGCCATTGGTGCATCAATTTTTCTAATCGCCCTTTTGCTGCTTTAAATTCCTGGTTACCGTTTTCAAGCTCAAATTGTGCTTTAATATAAGCACAAATTAAATCCGCTTGTTTAACAATATGCTTTTCTTCGGGCGAAAAAACAGTTGAGTTGAGATAAGGTGCAAAAGCGGTCTGTAATGTTTGCGGTAATAACGAAACCAAGTGTAATTCTGCCGCACTTTCAATCTCTTTATAGGCATGCGTAATTTCCGCATTAAAATACTTAATAGGAGTAGGGAGATCGCCTGTAAAGATCTCTGAAGTATCATGATACATCGCCAATACAGCGATCCTATCTGCATTCACTTGTCCTTGGTAAAACTGGTTTTTAATTAACGCTAACGCATGGGCAACAAAAGCGACTTGTAAACTGTGCTCCGCTAAATTTTCTTTTTCAAGATTACGCATTAAAGACCAACGCTGAATCAATCTCAAACGATCTAAACACGCAAAAAAGTGACTGGTTTCAATATTAATTTCTGGCATAACTAGTTACTTGGATATTCCTCAATCACAACAGGTAATTCAATTTGTTTACCCAAACGTAAAATCACAACATTTAATTTAGTATTAGGGCGGGTATTACTAATAACGTTCATCATTTGTGCAGGCGAAATAGCTTCAACGTCTCCCACTTTTAAAATAATATCACCTGCCTGTACGCCAGCTTTGCCCGCAGGACTATCGGGACTGACATTCGTAATTAAAATCCCTTTTTCTACATTCACACCTTGCCCATTATTGAACAAAATATCGCTTTGCACGCCAAAATACCCTCGAATCACCCGTCCATCCCGAATGATTTTTTTCATCACATCATTCGCCAACTCAATCGGGATAGCAAAATTCAAACCTTCCGCAATTTCACTGGAAGTTTTCCCAATACTTAACGTATTAATTCCTATCAGTTCACCTAATGAATTGATCAGTGCCCCACCAGAATTACCACGATTAACTGAGGCATCCGTTTGAATAAAGTTTTGACGACCAACAAAATCCCCAACAGCATTACGCCCGACTGCACTAATGATGCCTTGTGATACACTTTGCCCTAAGTTATATGGATTACCAATCGCTAATGCGACATCACCAACATGCACTTTATGATCTGGGTTTTGCGGTATGATAGAGAGGTTATCAGCACGAATCTTTAAAACAGCAAGATCCGTCAGATTATCTGAACCAATTAAACTGGCATCAAAAATTTGCCCGTTTTGTAATGCAACAACAATCTGATCGGCATTTTGAATCACATGTTTATTCGTCAAAATATAGCCATCTCTTGACATAATCACGCCAGAGCCTAAGTTACCGACTTCCAGTTGATCACGACTATTCGATGAAAAAGATCGGTTATACACATTTACAACTGCTGGAGAGGCAATGCGTACAGCCTCTTTAAATGACATCGGTTCTGGTTGAATCAGATTCAACTGATTTAATCTTGGTAACACAAATAAGATCAAGACTGCACAAACTAAACCAATCAATGCTGAATGAATAAGTTTTTTTAACATTTTGGCTCCCTCACGATCGGATGATAAATAGACTTCACATCCTCCCCGATCTGTTCTATTGAGTGCAATTTCCATTGTGAAGCATCGGCTAATTTAGTCAAATGTGGCAATTTGCATAGTCCTCTTGCCTCATCGCCTAATAATTTCGGTGCGGTATAAATAATTAATTCATCGACTAAATTCGCTTCAATTAACGCTCCCGCTAAAGTCGCCCCTGCTTCAATCCACAAGGTATTAATTTGACGTTGACCGAGCGCAAGCATTAAATTGTGAAGATAATTAGCGTTATCCTCTAAAATAATTTGCTCACAAGATTGTGGATAATCAGATAAATGACGTTCAGATTTACTTACCAACCAAACGGGTGAATCCACTTGAAATAAACGTTGTGTCGGCTGAACTTGATTTTTAGAATCTAAAATCACACGAATAGGTTGGCGCAGATTTTCTTGTTGATATTGTTGCTGAACTTGCTCTGGCAATTGCTCCCAACGGACATTCAACAAAGGATCATCTGCAATCACTGTGCCACTAGCAGACAAAATTGCGGAGGCTTTGGCGCGTTCGATTTGCACATCTTGACGAGATAACTCGCTTGTAATCCACTTGCTTTCGCCATTTGCCAACGCAGTACGTCCGTCTAAGCTCATTGCCATTTTGAGTTGAACAAATGGCTTGCCAGTACGCATCCGTTTTAAAAAGCCACGATTCAACCACTCTGCTTTTTCTTCTAATAAACCGACCGCACTGTCGATCCCTTGTTCTGCTAACATTTGCAAGCCTTTGCCAGCTACTTGTGGGTTCGGATCGCGCATTGCACTCACCACTCTCACCACGCCAGCTTCTATTAAGCCTTTCGCACAAGGCGGGGTACGACCAAAGTGAGAACAAGGCTCTAACGTCACATAAGCCGTTGCGCCTTTGGCTTGCTCACCAGCATCACGCAATGCCATTACTTCTGCGTGCGGTTCTCCTGCTTTAAAATGGAAGCCTTTGCCGACAAGAATGCCATCTTTTACAAGTACACAACCCACTGAAGGATTAGGTGTTGTGGTAAATTGACCTTGTTCCGCAAGATCCAATGCCATTTGCATAAACACGACATCTTGCGCGCTAAACTCGCTCATCTTAATCCCTTAAATTTTCAATTTCTTTACTAAACTGGTTAATATCATCAAAACTTAAATACACTGACGCAAAACGAATATAAGCGACTTTGTCTAATTTTTTTAATTCCTCCATCGCTAACTTACCAACTAATTTGCTCGGAACTTCACGCTCCCCTGTTGTACGTAAACGATGAATAATATGGCTGATTGCTTGTTCCACATCATCGGCACTCACTGGGCGTTTTTCCAATGCGTGTTGAATGCCACGACGTAATTTTTCCTCATTAAATGGTTCTCGCGTGCCGTCATTTTTAATGATTTTTGGAATGATCAACTCTGCGGTTTCAAAGGTGGTGAAACGCTCATGACAATTTCCACATTCACGACGACGGCGTACTTGATAACCATCAGACACCAAACGACTGTCGATCACTTTAGTTTCTTCAGTAGAACAAAAAGGGCAATGCATAGTGTCTCCTAAAAAATAATCAATAAAATGAACTTTATCTTAACAAAGTTTAGATTTATTGACGATGACTATTTCCCTACTTTGCTTAAGATCTGATTCATTCAAACTGCGGTAATTTAAACCCCGCCAATTCGAAAAAAGTGCGGTAGGATTTTGCTTTATTTTCTAAGCTCGCCGGATAGGCTCTTGAGGTAGAAGGTAAGCGATACAAATGCAATTCTCGTCCCGCATAATGAAAGCTGACAAACTGATTAGTTTTCGGCGGCTTAATTTTTTCAGGCAATAAACTCAAAATAGTTTCAGTGGCTTTACCACCTGTGGTAAATAACCAACGGCAATTTGGCACTTCATTCAACGCCGCCACTAAATCAACAGGCTCCACCACCGTTAAAAATTTGTCTGACGCATTATCTTTTTCACGAATGGCACTATGAATGGTCGAACATAACCCAATTCCCCATTCACGCAAAAATGCTTCAATACGCACAGGGTCAAAGCGTTTTTCACCTGACACTTGAAAATACTGAGGATCATTGAAAAACAATAATCCATAAATCCGCCACATATCATTTTGAAAATTTGGATAATGAAAATGCATACAACGTTTATCCTCTTTTGGCGGAAACGTCCCCATCATCATAACTGTTGCTTGCGGCGGAAAAATGGGTGGAAAAGGATGGATTTCAATTATCGGTTCACTCATCATTACATCTCAAAAAAGCAGAAAAAACGACCGCACTTTAAGCCCAAAGTGCGGTAGATTTTTTATAAGTTTTACACAAACACTTAACAAAAAGGGAATGACTTGCATTCCCTTTCATCAATTATAGTGCTTTCAAAATATCATCCACGCGATCTTTTGCATCACCAAAGAGCATTTGGGTGTTGTCTTTAAAGAACAATGGATTTTGTACGCCGGCATAACCCGTATTCATTGAACGTTTGAATACGATAACGTTTTGCGCTTTCCATACTTCTAACACTGGCATACCTGCAATTGGGCTGTTTGGATCGTCCATCGCTGCTGGGTTTACTGTGTCATTTGCACCGATAACTAATACCGTATCTGTATCAGCGAAATCTTCATTAATTTCGTCCATTTCTAATACGATATCGTAAGGCACTTTCGCTTCTGCAAGTAATACGTTCATATGACCCGGTAAACGACCTGCAACTGGGTGAATACCAAAGCGCACATTCACACCACGCTCACGCAATTTTTGTGTAATTTCAGCCACTGGATATTGCGCTTGAGCAACTGCCATGCCGTATCCCGGAGTGATGATCACAGAGCTTGAGTTTTTAAGTAATTCAGCCACTTCTTCCGCTGTGGTTTCGCGATGTTCGCCTTGTTCTTCATCGCTACTTGCAACTGGATCGTTACCAAAACCACCCGCAATAACACTGACGAAAGAGCGGTTCATTGCTTTACACATAATGTAAGAAAGAATCGCACCTGATGACCCCACTAACGCACCTGTTACGATTAACAAGTCATTGCTTAACATAAAGCCTGCCGCAGCCGCTGCCCAACCAGAATAAGAGTTCAGCATTGACACCACAACTGGCATATCCGCACCACCGATGGATGCCACTAAATGCCAACCAAATGCTAACGCAATCGCCGTCATTAATAACACAGGGAAAATATTTTCTGGGCTATTTAAGAATGACACCATTAATAACGCAGAAACAATAATTGCCGCTAAATTCAATTTATGACGATGTGGTAAAGTTAACGCTTTTGAATTAATAATCCCACGTAATTTACCAAACGCCACTACCGAACCAGTAAAGGTTACCGCACCGATAAAGATACCAAGGAATACTTCCACATTGTGGATATTGCTTAATACTTGTTGCTCAGCTAAAAATGCGGCTTGTGCTGCTGCGTCTAAATTTGCTGGCATTGCCGCTTCGTGGTGTAAACCGTAGCTATTAAAGCCAACTAATACGGCAGCTAAACCTACGAAGCTGTGTAAAATCGCCACAAGCTCAGGCATTTCGGTCATTTCAACTTTTAATGCACGTTTGATACCAATGACAGCACCAATCGCCATTGCAATTAAAATCCAAAGTGTCCCTTCTGATTCTGGGCCGAAAATGGTTGCCACTAAAGCGATTGTCATACCGACAATACCGTACCAACAACCTGCTTTTGCAGTTTCGTGTTTAGAAAGACCTGCTAAGCTCATAATGAAAAGTAATGCTGCAACGATATAAGCAGCTTGTACTAAACCTTCAGACATTGCTTACTCCTTAATCTTTTCTAAACATTGCAAGCATACGTTGGGTGACTTTGAAGCCCCCGAAAATATTGATACTTGCGACTAAAATTGCAACAAATGCTAAGATACTAATGAAGAAGTTACCTTGTGCGATCTGTAATAATGCACCAACAATGATGATGCCTGAAATCGCATTGGTGACCGCCATAAGTGGTGTATGTAACGCGTGGCTGACATTCCAAACCACGTAATAACCCACGACACAAGCCAGTACGAATACGGTGAAGTGTGATAAAAATGCTGCTGGTGCAACCGCTGCGATTGCCATAAACAACGCTGCAGCACCTGCCATCACACCATATTTCACACGAGGATCAGCTGATTTTTCTTCTTTTTTCTCTACTGGTGCAGCTTTGGCTTTTTGTGGCTGCGCAGAAACTTTAATTGGCGGTGCTGGCCAGGTGACTTCACCTTCACGAATCACTGTGACACCACGTAACACCACATCTTCAAAATCAATATTGATATTGCCGTCTTTTTCTTTACACAATAATTTGAGTAAGTTGACTAAGTTTGTACCGTAAAGTTGAGAAGATTGGGTTGGCAAACGGCTTGGTAAGTCTGTGTAACCAATGATTTTTACTTGGTTATCTGTCACAACCACTTCACCCGCTTTTGATAACTCACAGTTACCACCTGTTGCAGCCGCTAAGTCCACAATCATAGAACCTGGTTTCATTGATTCAACCATTTCTTTCGTGATTAAACGCGGTGCAGGTTTGCCCGGAATAAGTGCAGTGGTGATAATAATATCCACTTCTTTCGCTTGTTCTGCATAAAGGGCTAAAGCTCTACGGTTAAATTCTTCCGACATCACTTTTGCATAACCGTCACCACTACCACCTTCCTCTTGGAAATTAATCTCAAGGAAACTTGCGCCCATACTCTCAACCTGTTCTTTCACTTCAGGACGAGAGTCAAACGCACGTACGATTGCACCTAAACTATTTGCAGCACCGATCGCAGCTAGACCAGCCACCCCAGCACCAATCACAAGCACTTTTGCAGGTGGCACTTTACCTGCAGCGGTAATCTGCCCAGTAAAGAAACTCCCAAACTCGTGAGCAGCTTCCACAACCGCACGATAACCCGCAATGTTTGCCATCGAACTTAATGCGTCTAATGACTGCGCACGTGAAATACGTGGCACCGCATCCATCGCAAGCACATTAATTTTCTTCGCGGCTAATTTTTCCATCAACGCTGGATTTTGTGCAGGCCAAATAAAGCTAACTAGCGTTGTGCCCTCTTTGATTAACGCAATTTCCGCATCTGTTGGCGCATTGACTTTAAAAATCATATCTGACTGCCAAACCTGCTCTGCTGAGCCAAGTTTTGCGCCTGCTGCTGCAAATGCTTGATCTTCAAAACTCGCTTTAAAACCTGCGTTATGTTCAACTATTACTTCAAAGCCAAGCTTTAAAATTTGTTGCACAGTTTTTGGCGTTGCCGCCACACGACTTTCGTTATCAAGCAGTTCTCTAGGTACACCAATTAACATAATGTTTCCTTCAAATTGATTGATGATAATATTGAGTAAAAGCTTACTCCCCTAAAAGATGACAATAAGTCAAAACGTTCTCACTGTACCACTTATTGTTTTAAAGTTGAAAAAGTTTTTATTGATTATTTAAATAACGTGACATAGGTCGTGGAAAAATTTCTAATAAATTGTAAAAATTACATACCTTTACAAATATGTAAAATATCATTAAGAAATGATTCTTTGATATTCTTGAGGCAAATTATCAATTAAGAGAAATTAATCATGAATAACCTACTATTATTTCCATCTTGCCGAGTAGCATTTGCTGCACTAATACACGATTTAGGAAAATTTACTCAACGAGCAAAATTACCTATTTCTCAAGAACAATTAAATGCGCATAAGCAACTGTATAGCCCTTTTAATTCCGAAAAAGGATTCCATTCTCATATTCATGCAGCATATACCGCATTTTCAATTGATCAGATTGAAAAATTTTTACCAGATTTAATTCAAAATGATCTTTATCCTTTTTCATCAAGACAACAAAATACTCAACAAGAAATCACGGATTCATTAATTAATGCAGCAGCCGCACATCATAAACCAGATACATTTCTTCAGTGGATCATAGCGACAGCTGATCGTGTAGCTTCAGGTTTTGAACGAGAAGAGTTTGACGAATACAATTCTGTGAAAGAAGAGGAAAAAACGCAATTAACTGGGAAAAACCACTATCAAGCACGTTTACTTACGTTATTTGAGCAAATAAATAAAACGAATAAAAACAGCAATCAAGCCTTGGAGTTTTTCTATCCACTAAAAGCGTTAAATCCAACGAATATCTTTCCGCTTGCCAGAAAAGAATGTGAGCCGGCGGATGATGCTAGTGCCCAACAAGAATATTTGACCTTGTGGAATCAATTTGTGGAAGGTTTAAAAGCGATTCCAAGTTCACACTGTCAAAAATGGGACTTATGGCTAGATCATTTTGATACAGCTTATCAATGTGTTACATCGTCTATTCCTTCGGCAACCTTTGGGGTCAAACCAGAAGTTTCCTTGTATGACCACAGTAAAACCACCGCGGCTTTAGCTACCGCACTTTGGCGTTGGCATCAAGAAAATGGCTTAACAGATATAGCACAAGCCAGCCAATTGAAAAACAGAGAAATGAGCTGGAATGAAGAAAAATTTTTGCTGATTCAAGGGGATTTCTTTGGTATTCAAGATTTTATTTTTGCAGGCGGTGCTCAAACCAATAAAAAATCAGCAAAATTATTACGTGGTCGCTCTTTCCAAGTGTCCTTATTTACAGAATTAGCTGCACTTAAAATTTTGCAAGCTTGCCAATTACCAAGCACCAGCCAAATTATCAATGCAGCAGGCAAATTCTTAATTGTTGCACCGAATACAGCGGCAATTAAAGAGACTTTAAAAAATGTGCAAAACGAATTTAACCAATGGTTTATTCAACATACTTACGGCTTAATTGGATTAGGCATTGCGACTCAATCTGCCAGCTGTAATGATTTTATTGGCAATAAATTCAAAATCTTGCAACAAAATCTCTTTTCGCAATTAGAAAAAATTAAGCTACAACGTTTAGATTTAACCGATAGCACCCAAAGCGTTCAAAATGTGCAATATCCTTATGGTGATTGCCAATTAAATAGCTATTTCCCTGCGGATTTTGAAAGTGATGAAGGGCGATACTCCTTAATTTCGGAAGATCAAATCAATATTGGGAAATTATTGACCACCAAAGATCGCATTTTTATTTGCGATCAAAATGCCGATGTGAGCAATACAGGTAAAACCAAAGCGTTAAAAGTGCCTGTGTTTGGTTATAACGTGATATTTACCGACAGAGAAGAAGAAACGGGCAAATTTGGTCAATTAGTAAAAGACAATAAAATTCACCGTTTTTGGGATTTTTCTCTAGCTGAGAATGTCAATTCTCCAATTTGGAATGGTTATGCTCGCCGTTATATAAATGCTTATGTGCCGTTGTTCAATACATTAGATAGTTACACCTCTGAAAAATACCAAAATGTGGAAGAGAACGTGGAAATTAGAGCGATTAAAACCTTTGACTTTATCGCCTGTGAAGATCGTATTTTGGATGATAAACAAAAATATGTTGGGCAAGCCGCACTTATGACTTTAAAAGGTGACGTGGATAATTTAGGTTTGCTTTTCCAACAAGGTTTACAAACGCCAACCTTTGCCAAAATGGCAGCCCTTTCTCGCCAAGTTAACCAATTCTTTAGTCTTTGGCTCCCCGCCTTTTGTGCAGAAAAATACCCAAATACGTACACAGTCTTTGCTGGTGGTGATGACTTTTTCTTAATCGGGCCTTGGTATTCCATTCAAAAACTCGCCACTGAGATGCAACAGGCATTCAATCGTTATGTTGCTAACAACGAAACTATTCATTTTTCTGTAGGAATGGTGATGACAAAAGTAGGTACGCCTGTGCCAACCCTAGGCGAAATGGCAGAAGAAGCATTGGGAAAAGCCAAAGGCATTGATGCAGGCAAAAATGCGATAACCATTTACAAAATTCCTGTGAAATGGGCAGATTGGCATAAATTAAATGAATTGGGAGATAAAATTGAGCGTTTAGCTTCAGACTATAGCTTATCAACTTCCTATTTATATTCTTTAATTCATTTCTGTTATCAAGCAGAAAATAAAGAAAATCTGATTGAAAACACCATGTGGCGAAGTCGTTTTTATTATAAAACTAGTCGCTATGCAGTAGATAAATTAGCTAAAGATGAAAAATCCATTGCCATTAAGCAAATTATTTCTTCCATTGGCGATTTAGGTATTGAGAAATACAAAGCTAAATTCTCAATTCCATTATTTAACTATTTCTATCAAAAACGTAACTAAGAGGTTAATTATGTCTTTACATATTAAGTTTGGTAATGACCGCCCTGACGGTATTTTTTCAGATATTGCGGAACAAGCAGCGGAAAAAATTAAAAAAGATACAAGAGATTCCTCAAAAATTAATAAGGAAAATAATAAAACAACACAATTGCGAAAATTTTATGATGAATTAGCGATGTGGAATGATCGTGTTCAAAAACCACAAACAAAACAAGCAAGAGAGGAAGAGTATAAAAATCTCGAAGCATTTATCAAAATGTTGAAAGCAAAAGTGGCTTATGCCGAGGGCAGAAAACATATTAACTCCAATTTCAGCAGTGTATTTAATGAATGTATCGACCAAGTATCATCAGCTGAAACACTCAGAGAAGCGAAATTGTTTATGGAAGCGGTAATGGGTTATTGCAAATTACTTGAAGTTAAAAATTCATAATAGGGAGTAGAAAATGAAATTAACAAATATTATTGAAATCAATGCAAAATTAGTCTTAAAAACAGGTTTACATATCGGTGCTGGCGATAGCGAAATGCACATCGGAGGTATTGATAATAGCGTCATTAAAAACCCGATTACTAATCAACCCTACATTCCAGGCTCCAGCTTAAAAGGCAAGATCCGGACTTTATTAGAATGGCGTTCTGGTGAAGTAAAAAGAGATCCACTTACCCTAAAAAATGTTCAAAATAGCCACAATGCGGTTGCTGTAAAAAATATCTTACGTCTATTTGGTATCAGTGGGGATACAAAAAATGCAGAGCAAGAAGTGGCTGAAATTGGTGTTTCTCGCCTTTCATTTTGGGACTGTGAGTTAAATCCAACTTGGGCTAAACAAATCAATGAGAACAATCAATCTTTCACCGAAGCGAAAAGTGAAAACACGATTGACCGCATTACTTCAACCGCAGGCAATCCACGTCAAACGGAACGTGTTCCAGCGGGAGCAGAATTTGATTTCAAACTGACGATGCGTCAATTCGAAAATGACAGCGAAGAATTGCTTGAGTTAGTGCTTAAAGGATTGCGTTTATTAGAATTAGATAGTCTTGGCGGATCAGGTTCTCGCGGTTACGGTAAAGTAGAGTTTCAGCAATTAACAGTAAATGGGCAAGAGAGAAAACTTTCTGACTTAGATCCTTTTAAATAAGGGGATAAAAATGAAAACCTATTGTTTTACCTTACAAGTAGAAAGTGCCTTTGGCACGCCTTTAGTGGGCGACACCCTGTTTGGACAAATTTGTTGGACAATTGCCCACACATATGGCGAAACACGTTTAAACGAATTATTAAAAGGCTATCAAGAACAACAGCCTTTTGCGGTGATTTCTGATGCATTTCCCCATCAACATCTGCCATTACCAACCTTGCCGTCTAGCTTTTGGGACAAAGAAGAAGGAGCAGATCGCAAAAAATTAAAGAAAAAACAGTGGATTCAGCAAACCGATCTAGCTAGCCAAACGGTGCGAACTTGGCAAAAATTTGCAAAAGCGGAAGCCGAGTTATTGAAAAAACAAAAACGCAACCAACCGCACAATAAAATCAATCGTCAAACCAGCACCACTGGCGTAGGCGAGTTCGCCCCTTATAGTGCATCGCAAATTTGGTACGAACCGCAAACACAATTAGATCTCTATGTTGTACTGGATGAACAGCGTTTAGAGGTTGCTGAAATGGGGGATATTTTAGAACAGATTGGGCAATTTGGCTTTGGACGAGATGCTAGCATTGGCTTGGGGAAATTTAGTCTAGTGCAACATCAAGAAATCCATTTCCCAACATCAAATAACAGCAATGCTTATTTAACCTTGGCAAATTGTGCCCCACAAAATCTAGGCTTGGACAAAACACGTTGTTTTTACCAAATTACCACTCGTTTCGGTCGTCATGGGGATATTAAAGCCTTGAGCCAAAACCCGTTTAAAAAACCAATTATTTTGGCAAAAGCAGGTGCGGTTTTTACGCCAATGGTCTGGCAGGAACGAGCTTTCTTAGGTAATGGATTAGGCAATATTTCTTATGTTCAAGCCAATGCCGTTCATCAAGGTTATGCCCCTGTTGTGCCTGTGGCGATTGAATTTGATAAATAGGATGAAATGATGAAAGAGTTTATGCAAACCCATCGAATTTTTCTCACACCAATCAGCCCTATTCATATTGGTTGTGGAGAAGATTTCGAGCCTACAAATTATGTAATCGATAACCAAGTGTTGTATCACTTTGAGCCAAGTCATCTTCATTTATCTACAGAGCAAAAGAATGAGCTTTTAAATAAGGCTTACTCGGCAAGATTATTAGAGATTCAACGTTTCTTTTTGAAATACAAAAAAGAAGCGGTCAGCTTTTCCCATTATTTTGCCAATGTGCCACAAGACATTGCTAATAAATGGGAAAATAAAATTGGCAAGGTGGTTCAAAATGAAAAAGACAGAGATGTCATCAATCAGCTTGCAATTGAAAGAACTGCCTACTTGCCTTACAACCATAGTGCTTATATTCCTGGGAGTAGTTTTAAAGGGGCATTAGCAACAGCATTTTTAGATGATGCACATAAAAATAGCCACCAACGGAGAACGTCATCAAGTAACTTAAATAAAGAGTTACTGAAAGACTATATGGGCGAATTTAATGAAAGTAAGTTTAGAACCGTCAAATTTGGGGATTTTGTGCCGAAGCATCCTGTCCATAGCCAAGTTTATTATGCGTTGAATTATAAAAAAGTGCCGACAGAGAAAAAGGGAATGGATAGGGGCATTGCATTACGTCGTGAATGTATCCTTGCTGGTCAATATCGTGCTTTTGAGAGTGAATTATCGCTTTGGGAAAATGAGAAAAATCAATCGACGATTCAACACTATTTCCAAATATTAAATCAATATCACCAACCTATTTTTGAAAAAGAGTGTGAAAGATTGGTAGCTAACCGTTTTGTTTCCCAAGAATGGGTAAGACAAATTAAGGCTTTGTTAGCCAATAAAAATGTGGCGTTAGTTCGTTTAGGAAAAAATGGAGCCGATAGCAAGGTTTACCGAGATCCTAAGTTAACTCAAATAAAAATTATGAAAGGGAAAGGCAAAAACGAATATAAAAGTGAATCAACCACAGTTTGGCTTGCTGGTATGCAAGAAAAACAACTTTCGGATTTGTTGCCTTTCGGCTGGGCTATTTTAGAGCTTAATCAACAAGGAGAAAATATGGAATTAAAACAATGGTGTGATAAACAAGTGAAACCTTCTTTTAATCGCGAAGCGATTTTGACAAAACGTCAAGAGCTTGAATTGGTACATCAGCAACAACTCGCTGAACAACAAGCGAAACAACAAGCGTTAATCGAAGCAGAACAAGCCAAACAGGCTATGCTCAACTCCCTGAATGAAACGCAAAAATCGGTAATGGATTTTGTAGAGAATGTGAATAACACGCGTGAGTTACAAGCGGATACCACAGGTTCAACCATTTTGAAAAATCTCACATCACTAGTTGAAAGTGCGGTAAGTTGGAATGCAAAAGATAAAGCTTTCTTACTAGAACAAATTACGCTGGAGCTCATTAAATCCAAAGTGAAGTTCAATAAAAAAGATAGCGAAAAAAATCTGAAAAAACTCTTTAATAAACTGAGTGTGAATTAATAATGGATGTTATTTCTTTCCCAATTGCTCGCTATCAATTTCATTTTCAGGTAACACAGCCGATTGCGTTGCCTGAATATGCTGGCTCAACTATTCGTGGGGTGTTTGGACGTGCCTTGCGTAAAATCAGCTGTATGACAAAGCTGGCAGATTGTAAAAGTTGCCCGCTTTATCGAACTTGCCCTTATACTAATATTTTTGAAACACCTGCACCAGAATCTCATAACATACAAAAATTCAGCCAAATTCCTAACGGATACATCATTGAACCTCCAGAATGGGGTGAAAAAATTTACCCAATAGGGACAATATTGAAATTTGAGTTAGTGTTATTTGGGCAGCTGATTCAACAGCTTCCATTGATTTCTTTTGCCTTCAAACGTGCCTTTGAATTTAATATTGCTGGAGGCCAAGCAGAATTAGTAGATATTCATCACTACTCACAAAATAGGCGCAGTTATTCGATTTTTGAAAAAAATAAAATCGAGGATCATCAAGCAGAGATCATTTTGTTAGAACAATATCCAACGTCTATTCAATTAGATATTCAAACACCGCTTCGTTTGCAAAAAAACGGTAAAGCGTTGTCTACAACAAAGATTAGCTTAGAGCGTTTCTTAAAAACCTTATTAAAACGCATTGCATTATTAAGTGAATTTCATCATCAACCTTTAGATATAGATTTTGAGCAATTAATATCTCAAATTGAGAATATTCAAGATGAGAAAACTCTCACGTGGAAAGACTGGACACGCTACTCTTCTCGCCAGCAACAAACGATGAAATTAGGAGGCGTCGTGGGACAATGGAATTTGCACAATGTTCCGCCAGAATGGGCGAAATTGCTCTATATAGGACAATGGCTACATTGTGGTAAAAATGCGACTTTTGGGTTAGGTAAATACCAAATTGCAAATTTGTAAAACTGCACTTTATATTCAAGAAGACGATATATTACGTTTTTAAGTGAGGTATTCAGTGACAATATGGTTTATTTCAAGACATCAAGGATCAATTGACTGGATTAAACAGCAAAATATTCAGATTGATCGTTTTGAAAACCATTTAGATGTAAACAAGATTCAATCGGGTGATATTGTGATTGGTACATTGCCTGTTCATCTTGCTGCACAAGTGTGTGAAAAAGGTACTAAATTTTATTTTTTATCGCTTAATGTTACTGCTGAGCAACGTGGTACAGAATTAACTGTTCAACAGCTAAATGAACAAGGTTGCTCACTTCAACCTTTTTTTATTCAAAAATTATAAGGATTTTTTATGCAAAAATATGATGTTCATGTTTGTCTAATTTCAGGTCAAGCAGCCCCTAACTTATTACCCATTTTAGACACTCAATTTAAGCCGAAAAAAGCTGTCTTTATTGTCTCTGAAATGATGAAAGACAAAGCACAATACCTTACGAAAACTTTTGAGAAAAAGGGAATTAAAGTTACTCAATTAAAATTAGAAGATGAATTTGATTTTAGTCAAATGGAAAATCAACTAATTGAATTAGTTAGCCAATATGAAAATGAAAATATTGCACTGAATGTCACTGGTGGAACAAAGTTAATGGCGATTTCAGCACAGCAAGTTTTTTCAATGTCTAGTAAACCGATTTTCTATTTAGATACAGATAAAAATCGCATTATCTTTATTTCTAAAACTGACAATAATGAAATTATTCCAATTCAAGAGCTAAATGTTAAAAATGAACTAGATCTCTATTTCTCAGCTTACGGATTTAAGCTTATTACTAAAAATACAACAATCAAAGAAAAGCTTTCTGACCGTTCAGAAAAATTTATTAGGTTATATGATGATTATAAAAATGATATTCCACTGCTAAATAAATATGCTTCATTATCAGAACGAAGTGGATTCAAAATCGAACTCGAAAACCAAGATACAAAAAATAAATCATTCATAAATTTACTATTAGATTTGTCTGATGAGGGTATTATTAAATATGACGAAGATATCTTTAAAATTGATTTCAAGAATAGAGCAAATAGAGAGTTCTTAAATGGTATTTGGCTTGAAGAGTATACTTATCAAACAATTAAGGACTTAAAAAATATTGATGATATCGCTTTTAGTGTTGATGTAGGAAACCATAAATATCAACTCGACAAGAATGAATACAGTAATGAAAATAAAGGTAATAAAAATGAGTTTGATGTTGCTTTTATTGCTAAAAATAAATTACATATTATTGAATGTAAAACACAAAAGTTAGAGAAAAATAATGGTATAAAAGCAGAAGATATCCTATATAAATTGGAAACATTAAAAGATTATGGAGGTTTGCTCACAAAGAAATGTTTAGTAAGTTATTGCCCAATTCCAGATGCCGTAAAAAACCGAGCCAAAGAATTAAAGATTAAAATTATTCAAGGCAAAGACTTACAACGTTTAAAAAGTAAAATTCAAGAATGGATAGGGGAAAAATAATGCAAGATTACAGTAAAAAAATCCTCCTTTCTGTAACAGGGATGTCCCCAGCAGTAGTTACAGAAACACTTTATGCACTGGTTACAGAAAAAAACTTTATTCCAACAGAAATTCAAGTGATAACCACCATACAAGGTAAAAATAAATTACTTGAAGCTCTGCTAGGAATTGTCGGTGGACGCAAAGAAAAAATAGGTGCTATAGAAGAGTTTATTGCCGATTATGGTGCTAAATATAACTTTGAGCATATTCACTTTGATGAAAGTTGCGTTACTGTGATTGCAGATCAGCAGGGGGAAAAACTACCAGATATTCGTACACCTGAAGAAAATGAGCTTGCTTCGAATCAAATTGTTAAGTTAGTAGGGGAATTATGCCAAAACGAAGATTCTGCAATTCATGTTTCCATCGCTGGCGGTCGTAAAACAATGGGTTTTTTCCTTGGATACGCTCTTTCACTTTATGGACGTAAACAAGATAGTCTTTCTCATGTACTGGTCTCATCTGAATTTGAGAATGTTCGAGACTTCTACTACCCAAAACCTTATAAACACTTTATCAATGATGTAAATGGTCGCGGATTAGATGCATCACAAGGCAAGGTAATGTTAGCTGAAATTCCTTGGGTACGTTTAGGATTAGGAATTCCTGATGCCTTACTAAATAATCAAATTTCATATAGCCAGTCGGTGAGTAATGCTCAACAAATCCTTGAGATACCAACGATCACTTTCGTTGGTAAAATGTCTGAGCGACAAGTTAAATTAGGTAAAAATCTGATTAAGCTAGCTCCAAGAGGATATGCACTCCTACTTTCTTTGGTGATCGCAAAAGAACAACAATGGAAATTTGACTATAACAAAGAAGAAAAAAGAATCATTTCTCTTTACTTGACAGTCTATGAAGTTCTCAAAGGGAACGACTTAAGTATGCAAAAGCGTTTGACTGGTAAAAATTATGAGTTAGAAGATCTCAAAAAAGTCTTATCTGAATCAGCATCTGATATTAACGATAAGGTACGCAAAGCTTTTTCACTAGGTAAATCAGTCAAAGTTCCTTATATTCCCTCAGCTAAAAATGCCTGTTATGAGCTAATGGTTGAGCTAGCTGATATTGATTGCTCTGATATTCAGAGTGAATTAGAACTTCTAATCTAATTTTATAGAAACACAAAGTTCTTTCCTTTCTATACTCTACAAATATGAGGCGTATACAATACGCCTCTCACTTATTTTAATTTTATATATAGCAATACAAATTTATATTTTCTCCTTTTTTTCTACAATCCCTTATTATTTCCTCATATTGTAAAGATTAACTTTAATGAAATAAGAACTACAAATTTACATTTTCAGTTTTACTTATCATTAAAATGCAATTAACAGGAGAAAAGATATGTTCGATTCAATTAAAGAGGTATTACTAGAAACTGTAAAAGAAAACGCTACTGGTGTGCTTCTCACTGCTGTGAGCATTGCTGCGATGTTACTTATTGCTGAAAGCGCAAAATCCCCCTCGGAGAGATAAACTTCCGCACAATATCAAATTGTGTGCTGCAAATTTGTAATTTCAACATCGGCTAAAAATAATCGCTAAATTACACCACCATATTGAACACTAACAAAAAGGAGAAAAATATGTTCGATTCAATTAAAGAGATATTAGTAGGAGCTGTAAAAGAAAACGCTACTGGGGTGCTTCTCGCTGTTGTGGCCATTGCTACGATGTTACTTATTACTGAAAGTGCAAAATCCTCCATTGAGGGATAAACCTATGCACAATATCGAACCAAGTGATGTAAATGAAAATGTATCAACAATAATTACCCACAAAAGCCAGACATATGGAAAGTGAGTTTTTAGTGACATATCAGTTAGATTTTAACAATTATTTTCTATATAATATGAAGAGTTTTTTTTAACAGTAGGAAATAAGTTTTGTATATTTTATTTACAATTAAAGACCCAACCTTGTTAACATTACAAAAAATTGGGAACGCTATTGCTAATATATTGATAAATAATACAAAACATCTATCCTGCAGTCAAAAGACATTGCCCTGTTCCAAAGGGATTGAGACTGAACCAACCCGATTATACTCGAAATCTGTGTTTAGGTCAAAAGACATTGCCCTGTTCCAAAGGGATTGAGACTAAAAAATTTAATCTTATCTTTTTTTAAAGAATAAGTCAAAAGACATTGCCCTGTTCCAAAGGGATTGAGACTGTTACTCATCATAAGTAAGCCCTTGTTTGTGTAAAAGTCAAAAGACATTGCCCTGTTCCAAAGGGATTGAGACTCTAATGTTAATTTAAAGTAGCTTGAGGTTATTTTGTCAAAAGACATTGCCCTGTTCCAAAGGGATTGAGACATCACCATTACAGCTTGAGGTGTAATTTCGACTTTTGTCAAAAGACATTGCCCTGTTCCAAAGGGATTGAGACTCTTCACAAATCAGGTAAGTTCTCTCGAACTCTTTTTGTCAAAAGACATTGCCCTGTTCCAAAGGGATTGAGACAACTCTTGGTTAGCGGTGTGTACTTCTTTAATTACGTCAAAAGACATTGCCCTGTTCCAAAGGGATTGAGACAGATTGAGGGTGTTCTATATAGTCATTGTATGTATGTCAAAAGACATTGCCCTGTTCCAAAGGGATTGAGACACATCAGCGATTCATTACCCATGTCGAGTAGCAGTCAAAAGACATTGCCCTGTTCCAAAGGGATTGAGACTCAAGAAGGGTCCTTTCCTTGACCTACACTTGTTGTCAAAAGACATTGCCCTGTTCCAAAGGGATTGAGACCGAAATCGCCGTTGTATACTTCAGCCAAGTATTGAGTCAAAAGACATTGCCCTGTTCCAAAGGGATTGAGACAATTCAATTTTCCCATCACTTTCTGAATCAAAAATAGGTCAAAAGACATTGCCCTGTTCCAAAGGGATAAAATGGTTACTGATACAAATAAAAATACATATTTGTAAAAAGACTATTTTTTCTATCTCTCATCTAAAATCAGCTTATCATTTACATATATATCAATAAAATGACAATTCGAGAACGTTATTTAATTGCTTACGATATTTCTAATCAGCGTCGCTTAAGTAAAGTACACAAAAAAGTAGAAGCATTTTCTATTGGTGGGCAAAAATCTTTTTATGAATGTTGGTTTACTAAAAACGAATTAACCGTTTTTAAATCTGATATCAAAGAAATTATTGATATTACCGAAGATCGTGTTTTTATCTTTCAGATAAACCCACAGACTGAGCCAATGCTGTTTGGAAAAGCGAAACTTCAATCAATATCTCCCTTTTTAATTATTTAATAATAGTGAGGGTAAATTATGTCTAGTCTATATATCGACCGAAAAGGTGTAGAGTTAAAACTTAGTGGTGAAGCGCTTATTTTTTATGAAAATGAGGAAAGAATAGGCACTATTCCATTAACACCTATCGAGCGAATTTACCTCAAAGGCGATGTAAAATTACAAGCCTCACTTCTCGCTAAACTCGGTGAGAAAAATATTGGTATTATTTGTTTATCGGGACGTAAAAATACGCCAACACTTTTTATGTCTCAGCCTCATAATGATGCGGCAAGACGAGTGGCACAATACGCATTGTCCCAAAATGAAGCATTTTGCCTACAATTTGCGAAAAAAATTGTTTTACTCAAATTGTTAACACAGAAAAATTGGTTATGGCAGGCAAGTAATAAACGATTAGATAAAAAATGCTTACTCGTTCCAAAAGCTCAAGAATTAGATGAGCTTATCAAAAAAATTAATGAGCAAACCAACTTACCATCATTAAGAGGAATAGAAGGGCGAGGTGCTTCTGTTTATTTCACAGCGCTTAGTTTATATCTTCCAGCAGGATTACGATTTGAAGGCAGAAATAGAAGACCTCCGAGAGATCCTTTCAATGCTGTATTATCACTTACTTATACCCTTCTTCATTCTGAAGCTGTGCTGGCGACTTATGGTGCTGGTCTCGATCCTTACATTGGCTTTTTTCATGCATTAGACTTTAGCCGAGAATCCTTAGCTTGTGACTTGATTGAACCGCTTCGACCCTTAGTTGATAATTGGTTGCTTGGCTGTTTTAGACAAGAGATTTTGCGTGAAGAATATTTTTCAACCACGCAAGAAGGCTGTTATTTAGGTAAAACTGGGCGAATTAATTTTTATAAAGAATATGAAAAAATCATCAATAACTGGAGAAAAATGTTAACAGATGCCTGCTATGACTTAAGTAACATTTTAAAACAAAGTTATATTGAGCCTTCACCTCAAAGAAGAAACGGCAATTACTTACAGCCCGCTATTCAAACTGAAAAAAATTGGCAAGTTTTACTTGATCAGTATTACTTTAACCAACGTAATATGTTGGGAGAAATTCCATTTAATTTCTAAGGATAACAATGCACCGCTATTTAGTTGGTTACGATATTTCTGATGAAAAGCGATTAACCAAAATTCATAAGGTGATGCTGAAATATGCTACACCAATACAATATAGTGTTTTCTTATTTGAAGGAAAACTTGCGTTATTGGAAGAATGTATTAGAGACGTTTTTGCAATAATGAACAAAAAAGAAGACGATCTACGAATATATCCGATACCTAACCGAGGTAATCAATGGATTATTGGCAAAACATCACTTCCTGAAGGCATAATTTGGACTGCATTGCCTCATTATTTATTATCCACATCAGCATAAATGCAGAAACGACGCATTTCGATAACTTTCCCTCTCTTCTTAAAAGAAACAAAAGTGCGGTGTTTTTTTCACACATCTTTACTTGCCAAACACAAGAAAATTCCTCAAGATAACGCCACTTTTCTCAAATGATTTATAGGTATTTTCTATTATGCAACTTCCTGCACTTCAATCTGCGACATTGATTCGCCGTTACAAACGTTTTCTCGCTGATGTTCAATTGGATAATGGCGAGGTGTTAACTATTCATTGTGCTAATACAGGGGCGATGACGGGCTGCGGCGAGGCGGGAGATACAGTGTGGTATTCCCACTCTGATAGCCAAACCCGTAAATACCCACATTCTTGGGAGTTAACGCAGCTAAAAAACGGCAAAATGGTGTGTATTAATACTCACCGCTCCAATCAGTTAACTTTCGAAGCATTGCAAAATAAACAGATTAAAGAATTGGCTATGTATGACCAAATTCTGCCTGAAGTGAAATATGGTGAAGAAAATAGCCGCATTGACTTTTTATTGAAAGCGGAAGGCTTACCTGATTGTTATGTTGAAGTGAAATCGGTCACTTTAGTGAAAAACACCATTGGAATGTTCCCTGACGCCGTTACAACACGTGGGCAAAAGCATTTGCGTGAATTAATGGCAATGAAAAAACAAGGGCATCGTGCTGTGGTCTTTTTTGCGGGCTTACACAATGGATTTGATTGCTTTAAGGTTGCAGAATATATCGACCCAGAATATGACAAATTGTTGCGCGATGCCATTCGTAAAGGCATTGAAGTCTATGCTTATGCGGGGGAATTCACCTTTTCTAATGAAAAACCGACCGCACTTTCACTGACAAATTTAGTGCCTTATATTGCTGATAAAAAATTGTTCTAATTATTGAGAATAATTTTCATTAAAATCTATTGACTTTATTTTTGAGAACAATTATCATTTAACCATTCAAACAACAATAGATAATCACTCCAACATTTGAACGCCTCCTCCCCCACAAAGAGGCGTTTTTTTTATGCCAAATTTTCGTCAGAACCACCGCACTTTTTCCTCTTATTTAAAAACAAAGGCAAACTGTGATTGCACAATTTGCCTTTTTAGCAATGACCAACTTCGTTTAATTAGAACGTTGCGGTTAAGCCTAATTTAATCGTTCTACCTGGCGCTGGCATAGAAGATTTAGTCATTGGATCAAGATAATAACGATCCGTCAAGTTAGTCGCAGAAAGTGACACGAGTAAATTCGGATTAATTCGATAATTCACATAAGCATCCACTAAGAAAACTGGCTGCCAGCGGGGGTTATTATTGGTGTTGGCAAACCAACCCGCGTCACGCAATGATTTGTTTCGCGTTTCTTTCACATTGGTGTGATAAACCATTCGCGTGCCTAACTCCAATTTGCGACCCAATAAACGCAGACCTAAATTCGAGGTGATCGAATATTTCGGTAAAATAGTATTTTTTAAATAACCGTTTGCATTACCGCCGTTTACACATTCTGGAAGCGTTTCAAGTTTATTATTTTGAATATATCCACCGTCAGTAATTGCCGAACCTTTATCACAGAATTTATTTCGAATGTTGTAGCTAATGCCTAAATCGCCAAAGAAATTGCCTTGATCGTAACGCGCTTGTAACTCAACACCTTCTAAAATACGTTTATCAAACTGTTTCATTTCTTAAGTTTCATCACGATCAAAAATATTATATGTGGTGTTACGATACCAATTTAAGCGAAAATCTGCACGTTCTAGACTCGGGAAAAATCCACGTAAATCGTGCACATAACCGACTTCAATATTTTTACTGTGTTCAGGTTTACGTTGATAGAACGGCGTTAAAATATCAATTGAATAACCGATTGTATCTTCAAAAATACTTGGCATTCGTTTGGTTTCATCATAACGGGCATAAAGACGTGCATTTGGGCTTAAAAACACTGTTGCACCAAAAGAAGGAGCCCAAGCGTGCGCTTTACGCTCGGCGTTTTTCATTTGCTCCCATTGCGCTGCTGTCAATGGAATACGTTCAGGCTGTGTGGTATCTCCCATATTAACTTCGTATCGATACACTTCTTCACCTGTCAGCGGATGTTTCATTTTTTCTGTTAACATTTGTTTAGTAATACGCCCATCATTGAGCGGAAATGTCTCTGGTGAAAAACGCCCATATTGATCACGCTCCCAATAAATGGTTGTCGCTTCACCTACCCAAGGATCTAAATCTTTTGCACCAACTTCTTCTTCCGTAGGTGCCACATAGCCATTATCTGCTAAATATTTTTCGTGAAAGGCATAAAATGCCTCAGTATCTTTTATAAAAAGCTCGTCGTTAAAATCGCCATTTGGCAGTACATATTTTGGATCGTCCATATGAAGATTTGGATCTTTATCACCATAAAGCTCACTAAATTTATTACGTAATGCGGCCCCTAAATCTTCTTTTTTATTGTAATTGGTATAGTTTTTCATTTGTTCTGGGGTAAAACTGCCGTATGGCTTATAGATACGATAACTTAGTGGTATTCTTCCCGCATAAATGCGATCGTCTGGCGCTAAATTGCGGATTTTTTCCTGCAACCCAATATCTTTGGATTTGTAATGGGTATATTTCATCCCTGCAGTCAACATTAGCCAGTCTGTTGGTGTATATTCAAATTTAAAGCCTGCAGTAAATTCGTTCCGTTTTCCTTTTCGATCGCCTGATTTGGCATCATTATCAGAACGACAGATATTCTCAGTGCCAGCCCCATATTTAGAAGAATCTAAACAAATAAGCTCTGATGCTTCCCAACTTTGACGCGTCATATTGTATTTATCCCATAACGCATACACGTTGGTACTGTCTAAGGTTTCACGACGGTAATTTGCCATTACATCTAAAGTTAATTTCGGATGTAACGCAAAACGGTTGCTGAAAGTCACGCCAAAATGATTATCGCGCGCAAATTGCACCTGTGAAGGTTGGGTATTTAATAGTCCATCAAAATTTGGTGTTGCCTTCCCACTATTAAGATACTCACGAGCCATTTTGTTCACTTCTTCTAATAAAAGCCGTTGGTAATGTGCACGTTTATCCAGTGGTAAGCTGTGCAATACTTGCTCTAGGTTGTCAATACCTTCACGTTCCCCGACAATACTAAACACATCAGAACGCATATAACCCCATTCTTTGTCATAAAATAAGATATCACCAGGCGAACCACCTGATGTATTGGTTTCAGTGCGATTCCATACCGACCAAAAGCCGATTTTTAAATCAATCCATTTATTGTTTTCAGGGTTATAAGCAAAATCTACACTTGCGGTGGTTTGCTTCACATTGGCTAAAGGCCATTCTCGCACCGCACCGTCATCACGGGTAAGTACAGTACCTAAGCGAGAAGGCATAATGTCACCATAATCAATTTTAGAGTGGCGAATATTCGCACTGACACTTGCGGCGTCTGTTAATTTAGCTTTGCCTTTGAGTAACCAAGATTTACTGTGATAAGAGGTATTTGGCACTTCTTTGCCTGGGTGATAAATTTTGGCAATTAACGGAATATAAGGATCATCGGAATTCATCTCGTTAAAATTAGGCGGCTCTGTTAAATCTTCACCATATTTATTGCCACCTTTTTTACCTGAAAAATAATTTCCTTTGGTGCGATATGCATAAGCAGCTAAAGCTTCATAGCCTTCCTCTTTGACTGCCACAGCTAAACGTGCTGCATTATCATTGAAAAATTTATTTCGACTTTGTGAACGGGCTAAAATCTGCTCATTATTTTTGAAGAAAACCGCATATTCGCCCAATTCTGCACTGCCATCTGGGGCTGCAATACGGTAATCTTGCCCAATTGCACTACCTTGATAAGGACGTGCCTTAATAGAGTTATTGGCAGTTTCAGTTTTCAACTCAATGCCCCATTTTTTCCCAGGCTTCACAATATCATCTGCATTCAAGGTTTTCATACGTACTGTACCGCCCGCCCCTGTGCGTAAAGTACGGTCTAAATTTGGACCTTTTTCCACATCCACTTCACTGATTAAAAAAGGATCGAGGTAATTTCGGTTATTGACACCAGAATAGCCACGCCAAATAGTAATCGCTTGCTCGGTGTCATCAACTAACACGGGAATACGCCCTTGCCCCCAAGTGCTACGAATAATCGGGTCAATCGCCCCTCCGTTACGAGCATCACCACTATAGACCCCAGTCACACCACTAATTAAATCTGCCACAGAATGATTATGAAAGGTTTCAATTTCTTTCTTACTTTTATATTCAGTCACTTGATCTTTTAGGAAAACGTTATCTTTACCTGCGATTGCTTTATTTTGAGAAGTCCCCTCTACAACGATCGTCTCTAAATTAGTTGCAGCATAAGATTGAGGAATACTCAATAAAAACAGAAGTAACGTAGTAGCAAGGCTTTTTCCCTTAAAATACAGACTATTATGATTTCTTTTTTTCATAAAATGCTCTCCATAAAATTAAATTACAAATGATAATAGTTATTAATTTTATTGATGATCATTTTTTATGCAATCTAGTAATTTCATTTTTGTGAAGAAAGACACAAATTTTGCTTATCTTTTGTAAGCGTTACCAAAATTGAGTGACTTAATGTTAAGTAAATCGGCAAATATTAATCGTGGATAAAGCCCTGTCTGGTCTTTTCATTTATTGAATAATCACTATAATGTAGAGTTTTATATTGAATAACACAGGATAAAATCATGACGGATATCAATACAGTCCTCGCCGAGCTGAAACGTGGTGTAGATGAAGTGCTTTCAGAAGCGGATTTAATCGAAAAACTAAAAGAAAACCGCCCTTTACGCGTCAAATTAGGTGCTGACCCTACTGCTCCTGATATTCACTTAGGTCACACTGTTGTATTAAATAAATTACGTCAATTCCAGCAATTCGGTCACGAAGTAATCTTCTTAATCGGTGACTTCACGGGTATGGTTGGCGATCCGTCAGGTAAAAACAGCACTCGCCCACCGCTTAGCCGTGAAGATGTTCTACGCAATGCGGAAACTTATAAACAACAAATTTATAAAATTTTAGATCCTCAAAAAACACGTATTGTATTTAACTCAAGCTGGTTAGGTGAATTAGGGACGGAAGGCATGATTCGTTTAACCTCTAACTATACCGTTGCCCGTATGTTAGAGCGTGATGATTTCAAAAAACGCTTTGGTAACAATCAACCTATCGCCATTCACGAATTTATTTACCCATTATTACAAGGTTATGACTCTGTTGCATTAGAAGCGGATATTGAGCTTGGCGGTACAGACCAAAAATTCAACTTACTTGTCGGTCGTGAATTACAAAAATCAGCAGGTCAAAAACCACAAGTGGCTATCACCTTACCATTATTAGTGGGCTTAGACGGTGAGAAAAAAATGTCGAAATCACTTGGAAACTATATTGGTGTAACTGAAGCTCCAAGCGAAATGTTTGGTAAAGTGATGTCGATTTCGGATGATTTAATGTGGGATTGGTACAACTTACTTTCATTCCGTCCATTAATGGAAATTGCACAATTAAAACAAGAAGTAGAAAACGGCCGTAACCCACGTGATGTGAAAGTATTACTTGCGAAAGAAATTATCGCGCGTTTCCATTCAGATGCAGATGCAGAAGCCGCAGAACAAGAGTTTATCAATCGTTTCCAAAAAGGTGCAATTCCAGATGACATGCCAGAGTTTACTTTCGAAGGCGAAATGGGATTAGCAAACTTACTAAAAGAAGCAGGCTTAGTTGCATCCACCTCTGAAGCAAACCGTATGGTTCAACAAGGTGGTGTGAAAATCGACGGTGAGAAAGTTGAAGATACGAAATTAACGATTTCAGCGGGCACTGCTGTTTATCAGGTTGGGAAACGCAAATTTGCACGCGTAACGGTGAAGTAAGCAAAACCTTTCGCAAAATTCACCGTACTTTATCTCAACATGTTACTCTTATGAACAGTCACTGCCCATTTTTCATTATGTTATACAAACAAGCCCTATCTACACAATAGGGCTTTTAAATAAAATGACAAAACCTGCTAAAATCTTGCGGTTAAACCAAGTTTTACCGTACGACCTGGTGCAGGCATGGAAGATCTAGTCATTGGATCAAGATAATAACGATCTGTTAAGTTAGCCCCTGATAAAGTGAGTAACAAGTTCTCATTCACTTGATAATTAATATACGCGTCCACTAAGAAGACTGGAGTCCAACGAGGTACATTGCTATACCCTGGGAAACCTGCTTCAAATAAAGATTTATTGCGTGTATCTTTAACATTGGTGTGATAAACCAAGCGAGTACCTAGCTCCAATTTTTCATCCAATAAACGCATACCTAAATTTGAAGTGATGCTGTATTTCGGCAAAATGGTATTTTTTAAGTAACCATTGGCATTACCGCCATTCACACAAACAGGGTGAATATGATTTCCTCGAATAGAGAAGTCGTTATTAATAATAGCCGACTCTTTATCACAGAATTTATTGCGGATATTGTAGCTAATGCCTAAATCCGCAAAGAAGTTGCCTTGGTCATAACGCCCTTGTAACTCTAGCCCCTCTAAAATACGTTTTTCAAATTGACGCATTTCGTAATTTGCATCACGGTCAAAAACATTTTTGGTAGTATTTTTGTACCAATTTAAGCGAATATCTGCTCGCCTTAACTGTGGGAAGAAACCACGTAAATCATGTACATAACCAATTTCAATATTTTTACTGTGTTCTGGCTTACGTTTATAGAAAGGCGTCAACACTGCTACTGAATAACCAATGGTATCTTCAAATAAACTTGGCATCCGTTTGGTTTCATCATAGCGCGCATAAATCCGTGCATTAGGACCTAAAAATACCGTTGCACTGAATGACGGTGCCCAAGCGTGAGCTTTCCGCTCGGCTTTTTTCATGGCTGCCCATTGTGAATCCGTCAAAGGAATATGCTCGCCTTTTGCTCCTCCCTCAAGTCGATAGCGATAGATTTTCTCTCCAGCTAACCATTTACCCGCGTTCTCAAAATTGCGTGGTATCACTTCCTCATTTTTTCCCGTAATCGGATTTTCAACTAATTCTTTCAAAGTAGCAGGATCAATCTCCCCATTAAAAGTTGGAAACTCCTCTCCAGAATAATTTCCATATTCATTTCTATGCCAGAAAAATTCTTTAACAAGATCATATTTCATTCCTGAACCTTGAGCATTAAAATATTTTTCTTCAAATTCTTTTTCCTCTGCTGATAACTCTGGAAAATTGTTCGCAAGTTTAAATTCCTCGAATCTCGTATCCCTTGCAGCCCGAAAACTAAAACTACACACATTAAGAGCAAAACCTGCTTGCTGACAAATTTCCTCCGTTGTCATACCTTGACTTAATAAAGTATCAAATGTGGGATCTTTTTCTGCAAATTGTTTTGTGAGTTCAATTTGGCGGTTATAAGTTTTTTTATAACGTTCAGCAACTGCCTTATCCGCATCTTCTAGTTCTTTAACTTTCAATAAACTTAATTTAATCACAGAAGGATTTTGAATTGCCTCTTTATTCATGTCCTTAATTTTTTCTTGTAACCCCTTATCTTTCGATTTGTAGTGGGTATATTTCATCCCCGCCGTGAGCATTAACCAATCTGTTGGCATATATTCAAAACGGAAACCCGCATTAAACTCATTACGCGTGCCTTTTCTGGGTGCAGCTTTGGCATCAGTACTGATCCCCACTTTACAAGCATTTGGATTGGTTGGGCTACAATCACCAGACATTGCACCTGGTACTTTATATTTTTCCCATAATCCAAATACGGTTTCCGTTTCGAGGGTTTCACGGCGATAGTTCGCCATCACATCAAGATTTAATCTTGGATGGAGCTCAAAGCGATTACTTATCGTTATCCCCCAATGGTTATCACGCGCAAATTGTGCATATGCTTTTTGCGTATTAAAAATGCCATCTGTGTTTGGAGTTGCCGTGCCTGAATTTAAATAAGCCTCACTTTTTTCTTTCATGAGTTTAACTAACTCTTTTTCCACTTCTTTACGGAAATTAGGATCATCAAAATCGAAATTCCAATCTGGATGCATTTGCATATATTGTGGCCCTACAATGCTATAGGCTTCGTTAATTGCTTCCATACGCATATTGCTATATTGCTGATCAGAGAACAATACATCCATTGGTGAGCCACCCGCTGTATTGGTTAAAGTCTTATTCCACAATGCCCAAGCTCCAATCTTTAAATCAAGCCACTTATTATCTGGTGGATTAAGTTCATAGTTAAAACTGATGGATTTTTGTTTTACATTAGCAAGAGGCCATTCTAGAACTGTACCTAATCCCCCCCAAACTTGACCTAAACGTGATGGCATAATATCGCCATATTGAATATCACTTTGTCTAAAATTCATATTTACATTGGAATAATCATTAATATAGTATTTTCCTTTCAGCAATAAAGATTTAGATTCATACGAGGTATTCGGTGTTTCATATTTCGGATAATAAATTTTCGCAATATAAGGCACATAAGGATCATCACTGTAAAGATTAACATTTCGCTCCATAGGTTTTCCTTCACCATAACGATGTCCCCCTTTCGAACCTGCATAATAATTTCCCTTATTGCGATAAGCATACGCAGCTAAACCCTCAAACTTATCTTGCTTAGTTGCAACGGCAAGACGAACCGCATTATCATTAAAGAACTTATTACGCCCACCGCTACGTGCTTCTTGACGATCATCTCCTTTGAAGAAAGCCGCCCATTCGCCTAATTCAGCTCCACCAAGTTGGCTAACTTTACGATAATCTTCACCAAAAATATAAGGTCCAGGTCGTTTTTTAATTGAGTTATTAGCGGTTTCTGCTTTTAGCTCGATCCCCCATTTATCCCCAGGTTTAACAATATCATTAACAGAGAGTGTACTCATTCTGACTGTCCCTGCCGATCCTGTACGTAAAGAGCGGTTCAAACTTGGACCTTTTTCAACTGAAACCGAGCTAATCAAGAATGGATCAAGGTAATTGCGGTTTGATACCCCAGCATAACCACGCCAAATTGTAATAGATTGTTCTGTGTCATCGACTAAGACAGGAATCCGCCCCTGTCCCCATGCACTACGAATAATCGGATCAATGGCACCACCGTTACGAGCATCGCCACTATAAACTCCCGTGACACCACTAAATAAATCAGAAACCGAATGACCATGGAACGCTTCAATTTCTTTTTTGCTTTTGTATTCTGTCACTTGATCTTTAGTAAACACACTGTCTTTTCCTGCTTGAGCGTTATTATCCCCTTTGCTACCAACCACAATGGTTTCTAGGCTGGTAGCTTGTGCAACAGAAAGATTTAATAACATCAAAAGCAACGTTGTCGCTAAACTAACGCACCTTAATTGGTTTGAGTTTTTGATCTTAAACATACTTAGTCTCCAATTTAATTAAATAATAATCATTATCATTAACATTAAATAAGGGATAATTCTAAGAAATGTACATTTATCATTCAATTATAAAAATGTTATTTTGTGATCTTGAACACACATTTATTTAACAATGTAATAACATTTACAAAATAAAAAAGACCGCACAATGCGGTCTTTTTATAAAGGATGATCAATAATTTAAGCTCAATATTGCGAGACTAAACGCTGCGGATGAATAACATTACGCTCATCTACTAACGCAACCCCCAAGAATTGCTGCTTATCCGAAAACAAGCGAACCTGCCCAATACATGCATTTAGATTATCAAACTTCACGCGTTGACCAAACCCAATCGCTTTGCTCTGCTCTTCTGTTAACATTAAAGCTGGCAACTTAGAAACCGCACTATCAACAGGTAGTAAATGTTGATCAAGTACAGCAAGATCCTGTCGCTCTGCTAATTCTTGTAAACGATTCCAATCCATCATTGCTTCAACAGGATAATCCGCCACGGCTGTGCGACGTAATACCGTCACATGGGCACCGCAACCTAAATACTCACCTAAGTCGTCCACTAGGGTACGAATATACGTTCCTTTTGAGCAATGAACCTCTAAAGTTAAGTATGGTGCCTGATACTCAATAAACTGCAATTCGAAAATCGTAATAGGACGCGCTTCACGTTCAACCGTGATGCCCGCACGTGCGTATTCATACAGCGGTTTACCTTGATGTTTCAGCGCCGAAAACATGGTTGGGACTTGCATGAGATCGCCACGAAAATGTGGCAACGCGGCAAGAATATCCAGCTCGTTCACTTGCACCGCCCGAGTCTCAACAATTTGTCCTTCTGCATCAGAGGTATCGGTTCTTTCACCCAGTTTCGCCGTAACGCAATAACGTTTATCTGCATCTAATAAAAACTGCGAAAACTTAGTTGCTTCCCCCAAACAAATGGGTAACATCCCCGTTGCTAAAGGATCTAATGCCCCAGTATGCCCTGCCTTGTTGGCTTGGAAAAGACGTTTGACTTTTTGCATAATGTCATTCGAACTCATCCCTTGTGGCTTATCGAGCAAAAAAACACCATCAATATCACGTCCGCGCTTACGAGGTTTTGACATTATTTTTCCTCTGATACCGCATCATTTTCATCATCAATATGACGAGCTTGATCTTGGCGGACTACGTTGGTTACTAAGTTAGACATACGCATCCCCTCAATTAAAGAACGGTCATAAACGAAACGAATTTCAGGTACAATACGTAAACGCATTGCTTTACCTAATAAACTGCGGATATAAGGCGATGCTTTCTCCAGCCCTTTCATCCCTGCTTCAATCGCCGCTTCATCATTATCAAATAAAAACGTGACAAAGACCTTGGCATATGCAAGATCGCTTGATACTTCAACATCAGAGACAGTCACCATACCAATACGTGGGTCTTTGACTTCACGTTGTAAAATCACCGCAATTTCCTTTTGAATTTCCTGGGCAACGCGATCACTACGTTTAAATTCTCTTGCCATTTGCTTTTCCTTTCTTGTTCATTAAGGCGTGTATTTTGGCATAAATACCGCATTTTTAACACCGATAACTGAACGTTACGAACCATTTTATCTCAATTGGTATCACATGTTGAGTATGCTTCACGCATTCCAATTGAGCAATGCTAGCGTCTTACTCTCTCGCATCATGTTATCTTGTTCAATATATCTTATAACAAAAAAGCGGATAGCCATGACTATCCGCTCAAAATCTAATTGTCTGACTGACGTTAAATCGTACGTTTAATTTCCACAACTTCAAAGACTTCGATTTGGTCGCCCACTTTCACATCGTTGTAGTTCTTCACGCCGATACCACATTCCATACCGTTACGCACTTCTGCAACGTCATCTTTGAAGCGACGTAATGACTCAAGTTCACCTTCAAAGATTACCACGTTATCACGTAATACACGGATTGGATTGTTACGTTTCACGATACCTTCCGTCACCATACAACCTGCGATTGCACCGAATTTCGGATGACGGAATACATCACGTACTTCAGCAAGACCAATGATTTCTTGTTTGAATTCAGGTTGTAACATCCCGCTCATCGCCGCTTTAATTTCGTTTAATAGCTCATAAATGATTGAGTAGTAACGTAAATCAATGTTTTCTGATTCGATAATACGGCGTGCTGATGCATCTGCACGAACGTTAAAGCCAAGTACGATAGCATTTGATGCTGCTGCTAACGTTGCATCGGTTTCAGTAATACCACCCACACCAGAGCCTACGACTTTGACTTTAACTTCTGAAGTTGAAAGTTCGTTCAAAGATTGGCAAATTGCTTCCACAGAACCTTGTACGTCTGCTTTGACAATCACGTTCAATTCTGCTACATCGCCTTCTGCCATATTGGTAAACATATTTTCCAATTTCGCTTTTTGTTGACGAGCAAGTTTCACCTCGCGGAATTTACCTTGACGGTATAACGCTACTTCACGTGCTTTTTTCTCATCACGAACAACCGTTGCTTCATCACCCGCCGCTGGTACGCCCGAAAGCCCTAACACCTCAACTGGAATTGATGGTCCAGCCATTGCGACTTCTTTACCATTTTCGTTACGCATCGCACGTACACGACCATATTCAAAGCCACAAAGTACAATGTCACCACGATGTAATGTACCCGATTGAACAAGGATTGTTGCCACTGGACCACGACCTTTATCAAGGTAAGATTCAATGACCACACCTGTTGCCATACCATCTTTAACCGCAGTTAATTCCAGTACTTCTGATTGCAATAAGATTGCTTCAAGCAAATCATCAACCCCTGTACCTTTTTTCGCAGACACATACACGAATTGAGTATCACCACCAAATTTCTCTGCAACCACTTCGTGTTGTAATAATTCCGTTTCTACACGCTCTGGATTGGCTTCAGGTTTATCAATTTTGTTTACTGCAACAACAATTGGTACACCTGCTGCTTTTGCGTGTTGAATCGCTTCGATAGTTTGCGGCATCACACCATCATCTGCTGCAACCACAAGCACAACGATGTCTGTGGCTTTCGCACCACGTGCACGCATTGAGGTAAACGCGGCGTGTCCTGGAGTATCTAAGAAAGTGATCATTTTGCCATCTTCAGTTTGTACGTGGTATGCACCGATATGCTGAGTAATCCCACCTGCTTCTCCTGAAGCCACTTTTGCTTTACGAATATAGTCAAGTAATGAGGTCTTACCGTGGTCAACGTGACCCATAATGGTCACAACTGGCGCACGAGTCACTAATTCCGCATCTACATCGCGATCGCTCATGACGGACTCTTCTAATTCGTTCTCTTTACGAATGATAACTTTGTGACCCATTTCTTCTGCAACAAGTTGTGCAGTTTCTTGGTCGATCACTTGGTTAATGGTTGCCATTGCGCCCATTTTCATCATTGTTTTGATCACTTCGGTTGCTTTCACTGCCATTTTGTTTGCCAGTTCAGCCACAGTAATGGTTTCACCAATCACAACATCACGGTTAACCGCTTGTGCTGGTTTAGTGAAGGCTTGTTGTAATGCGCTACCTTTCTTCGCATTTTTGCCTTTACCATTTTTACCATCTTTTTGATTACGACGATTAGATTCACGTTCTGTTTTTGAACTTTCTTCTTCACGTCCGCCTTTTTTCGCTTTAGCCACTTTATTTTTGCCACCACGATTACGGCTTTCTTTACGACGTTCTTCTTCATCTTCTGCTTCACGCGCATAAGTAGAGGTTAAGTGATAATCCGCATAGTCATCACTTGATTCCGAATCTGTATCATCATCACTTAACTCGGCATAACGTTTAGCTTCTTCCGCCGCTTTACGAGCTTGCTCCTCTGCTTTTTGACGCGCTAATTCATCTGCTTTGCGACGTAGTTCCGCTTCTTCCGCGCGACGTTTTTCTTTTTCTGCATCCACTACTTTCGCAGGGGTTACAGCCGCTTGTGCTTTTTTGGCTTCTTCTGCTGCTTTCATTTCTTCGGCTTTTGCTTGTTTTGCTTTTTCCGCTTCAAGACGTGCTTTTTCTTCCGCTTCTTTTTTAGCCTTTTCAGCGGCTAATCTTTCCGCCTCTTCTGCTGCTTTCAACTTCGCTTCTTCTGCACGTTTTGCAGCATCCGTTGGCACAGTACGCTTTTTACGGACTTCCACTTGTACTTCTTTTGCTTTACCACCCGCGGTTGTGCTGACCGTGGTTTTCGTTCTACGCTGTAAACTCAGTTTTTTTGGGGTTGTACCATCTGCTTTTTTTACATCTTCTGTCATCTCTTTTCCTCCCATTACTCACTGAACCAACAGATATTACGTGCTGCCATAATAAAGTCTGCTGCCTGTTCTGCCGTTAATTCTTCAATATCTGCTAAATCATCCACACCTTGCTCAGCAAGTTCTTCCAAGGTTGTAATTTTTTTCTCTGCTAATTTTAATGCGATATGACGATTCATACCGTCTAAGTTCAGTAAGCGTGCTTCAATATGTGCTTGTTTTAACGCTTCTTCTTCTGCCAATGCAGCAGCGGTCAGCGCATTTTTGGCTCTTTCTTGTAATTCTTCAACAAGATCTTCATCTTCCAAACCGTCAATCGCTGTTAACTCACTGACAGAAACGTACGCTAATTCTTCTAACGTTGAAAAACCTTCTTCAATCAGAAGATGTGCAAAATCTTCATCAATCTCTAATGTATTCATGAACAGTTTTAACACTTTATTGTCTTCTGCTTGATGTTTTTCATCTAATTCATCGGTGGTCATCACATTTAATGTCCAACCCGTTAACTGTGTTGCGAGACGAACGTTCTGACCGTTACGACCAATCGCTTGTGCTAAATTTGCTGACTCAACTGCGATATCCATTGAATGTGAATCTTCATCAACAACGATTGAACTAACATCCGCTGGTGCCATCGCGTTAATCACGAATTGTGCTGGATTATCATCCCAAAGCACAATATCAACACGCTCACCACCTAATTCGTTAGTGATCGCTTGTACACGCGCACCACGCATACCCACACAAGCACCTACTGGATCGATACGTTTATCATTGCTTTTTACTGCAATTTTCGCACGAGAACCTGGATCACGAGCCGCACTCTTAATTTCAATAAGTTCTTCACCAATTTCAGGCACTTCAATACGGAATAGCTCAATCAACATTTCTGGCTTAGCACGCGTTACAAATAGCTGGGCACCTTTGCTTTCTGGGCTCACTTTGTATAACACACCGCGGACACGATCGCCTGGACGGAAGTTTTCACGTGGCAACATATCTTCGCGTAAAATCACTGCTTCAGCTTGTTGACCTAAATCTAATACAATATTGTCACGGTTTACTTTTTTCACCGTCCCCGTCACAATTTCACCCTCTTGTGAACGGAACTGTTCAACAATTTTATTACGTTCTGCTTCACGAATCTTTGTGCTAATCACTTGACGCGCGGTTTGCATCGTAATACGGTCGAATGCGACAGATTCAATTTGATCTTCGACATAATCACCTAATTGTACGTTTGGATCTTCAAATTGTGCAGCTTCTAACGTGATTTCTTTCGTTGGATTGGTCACTTCTTCTACCACTAACCAGCGACGGAAAGTATCAAATTCCCCAGTTTTAGGATTAATCACAACACGTACATCAATTTCTTGCTCATATTTTTTCTTAGTTGAAAGCGCTAATGCGCTTTCTAATGCTTCAAAAATTTTTTCGCGTGGTAATAATTTCTCGTTTGATACGGCTTCAGCAGCCAATAAAAGTTCTTTACTCATTGCTCTGTTTGCTCCTGTTAAAATTTAGGAATAATATTGGCTTTCTGAATATTGCCAAACACTAACATTTGTTCTTGACCATCAACAATTAAGGTCAACATATCGTTTTCGATCTTCTCTAATTTCCCTTGCCATTTACGACGATCTAATACAGGAATGCGTAAATGTACGACAATTTCTTGACCGATGTAACGCTGATATTGTGCTAAGGTAAACAAAGCTCGGTCGAGCCCTGGAGAAGATACCTCTAAGTTATATTTATCTGCAATCGGATCTTCAACATCTAAAATCGCACTGACTTGGCGACTCACATCTGCACAATCCTCAACAGTCACGCCACCTTCTTTATCAATATATAAACGCACAGTTAAATATCTGCCTGAACGTTGGCATTCTATCCCCCAAAGTTCACAACCTAAATCTTCAACGGATGCTTGTAATAACGCTTGTAACTTTTGTTCTAACGTTGCCAAAACAAAACCCTCATAATATGGTTTAATGACTCATCATACACTCATCTTTCCATGTGAATGACTATTCATCTCAAATTTTAGACGTAAAAAAAGGACTCGAGAATCCAGTCCTTACATCAAAAAATCCTCATCCAGATACGAAAAAACCCCATCATATTGGGGCTTCTTTACTGAACTGTCTGTAAAGTGGTTGCGGGGGCCGGATTTGAACCGACGGCCTTCGGGTTATGAGCCCGACGAGCTACCAAGCTGCTCCACCCCGCGTCCGAAATATGCGCGTATTATAAAGCGTTCATCAAAAATAGCAAGTTATAATTGTCAATTTTTTAAGTATTATCAAAAATTTTGATAAGTTCAAATTGAGGTTATATTAAAAACGAACACCTGTGCCAACGCCTATACCAACCCCCACGCCACGACTTCCTCCACCAGCATTGAGACTCCCACCGATAGCGCAGCTAGATAACAAAAGACTCATTGCCATTACCATCATCACATACTTTTTCATACTACTTCCCCTTATTCAGTTGAGCAGACATATTGTCAAATAAACGATAAATTGCAATTAAATCGGTTTTTGCAATCGGCTTAAATGGTAACAAAAGATAATACACAAAGCGATATCGACGCAAGATTGTACAAACACGTTGCCAGACTTGTGGATCTCCTAACGCCGTATACAAGCCGATCACGTTTTGTACCTCGTGATCTGAAATCACTTTTGCACGACACAATCCATGCAAAAAAATTAATACATCACGCGCTTTGTCTCCCACAAGATTATCTTTATGGTAGACATGTGCCTCAAAATCTAAGAACGTCACCTCGCCATTACGCCATGCGATATCACGCAGTGCAGGACGACCATGAATTAATCCTTTATGATGCAAATCAATCAGGGCTTTCGTACAATCAGATAAAATCGTTCTTTTTACACTGTCTGATACCTCAGGATCCTCTTTCCAATTGATTGCTGTTCTTCCTGCATCGTCTAATACTAAAAAGTCTTCATCATACAACATCACTTGAGGCACAGGTGCCTGTACAGATTCAAAATACTGTAAGGTTTCAATTTCTTGTTGAAAAGACTTTTTAGGATTAGGTTTTAATAATTTCCAAATAAGACTCAAATGTTCAGGTTGTTTTAACCAAAAACGCCGATTTTGGTATTCAAAACAATAAATCCTTGTTCCTTTATGAGTATTAACCAAGGATCTAACATAGTCCTCAAAAGAGGGATCTATCGATTCCACATTTTTTCCTTTTCTTTAAATAAGAAAGTGCGGTCAATTTGAACCGCACTTTGTGTTGATTATCCGATTTTACTTTTTGATTAAGCTAAGTTTACTGACTTTATCGCCAGACAATTGGCAGTCCATGGTATAGTATTGGTTACCATTTAAGCGTACTGTTGCACGAATACTGTTTGCCGTAACGACTGCATTGTCAGGGCTACGGAAAACGCGATGAGTTTGTACAACTTGCTGAATCTTCGCAATACACAAATAATTCACTTTTGCATCATTTCCTGTATTAATCCGCCCAACGCTGCCATCTGCTTTGTTATAACCTAAGATTTTGTATAGTTTTTTACTTTGCGCCAAGAGTGCTTGTTGTTTTTCCATACTAGGCTCGACTTTTTGACCATGCACATTCACTGCGGCAGTCATTTTTGACATATTATCAAATTGGTAAACACCGCTTTCATCTTGAACGACATTAATTTTGCCAGCTTGGTAAAAAAATTGAGTCACTTTTCCATCTTTTTTGACTTTAATTAATTCTGGCTGCGCACTTAAATATGCAACATATTGCTCATTATTGTGTACATATTCAAAGGTTTTCAACGCGGCAGCTTTTTGCTCTAGGCTTGCAAGATCTACCCCCAGTGTTTTTGTCGCCACTTCCGCGGAAACCACAGGCGCATGTTGTGGGATAATTTCAGATAAATGGCTACAAGCAGACAAAGCCAATACAGATGAGAACAGTAAAGCGTGAGTAGAAAATTGACGCATAAAGTTTCCTTAAAAAATCGAAAAGACTGACTAATTTTAACAAACTTTAAACTATTTTTGAATAAAAATACCACTAAAAGAAGAATTTACTGCCATTTTCAACTTTCAAATAAAAAAATAACGAGGCATAATGCCTCGTTACACTCTCTTTTTTATTTCGTTAAAAATAACGCAGCTGCACCACGCACACCACCTGAATCACCGTATTTCGCTTTTTTAATCAGAGGCACTTTTGCACTACGCAATAAATGAGCAGGTAAGGCTTTTGGTAAGGCTTCATAAAGATAATCAAAATTCGATAAGCCCCCACCTAATACCATTACATGAGGATCCAATGCAGTGATAATATTTGCTATCGATACCGCACAAAGTTCAACAAAAAGTTCAACAAATTTGACCGCACTTTTCTCTCCCGCATAAAAACGTTGGATGATCTCTTTGGCACTTAATGCTTCACCTTGTAAATCACGATATAACATTTCAAAGCCACGACCAGACAAATACGTGTCTAAACAAGCATGGTTGCCACAACCACAAGCGTAAATTGGTGCTTTATCCCAGCCAAGTAATTTAAGAGCATGATAATTTAATTGTGTATGACCAAGTTCGCCTGCCATTCCAGTTTGACCTGAGTGTACTTTACCATTAAAAATCAGCCCGCCTCCAAAGCCTGTGCCTAAAATGAGACCAAGAACACAAGGATAGTCTTTATTTTCCTCATCCCATGCTTCTGATAACGCAAAACAGTTCGCGTCATTCTCTGCACGCACTTCACGTCCAAGGCGCGCTGATAAATCTTTCACAATAGGTTGATGATCTGCAGCAGGAATATTCACAATTTCAGCTATGCCAGTAGAGGGATTCACGAACCCAGGAATCCCTAAGCCTACTGTACCTTTGCAGTGAAACATGTCATCTGCTTTTTTCACTAAATTCTCAATAGTATTGAGCCATTCTTCATAACTCTTTTTAGGTGTTTCAACTCGTTCACTATAAAGTTTTTCTAGCTTCTCATTAAATACAGCAAGCTCAATTTTTGTACCGCCAATATCAAATCCGTATAACATATTCACCTCACGATAAAAATCATCTTGATTTTAACGACTTTGTCATTTTTATTTCTTGATAAAAATCGCCTTTTTTTGCAAAAAAGTAAAAATTCCCCAATGCACACCAAATGCAATCAAAGTACTCACCAATAAATCTATTGGATAATGCATGCCAAAACGTAAGCGGCTAAACAACATTAATAGTGCCCAAACCGCAGTTGTGCTTACTAGCAATTTCGCAGACAAGGTTCGAGCCCCGAGTAATTGCACAAACCCCACTGCCAGCATTAACCAGGTTGCAGCAAAAATCGTATGACCAGATGGGAAAGCATAACCGACTTCTTTCTCATAATGATCTTTTAGCCATACGGGTGTGTCCGCTTTCTCTTGATAAAATTGCTCAACGACTTGAGAACGTTGTTCTCTCTCTTGCGCATAAAAGCGTTCAACATTTATACCTAATTCTTGTGCAACATACACTACATAAGGACGTGGTTCTGAAAACATATTCTTCAAACCACTCTTTATTCCTTGTGTCAAGATCACAGCAAATGCCATCACAATAATACTGATCACCCATTGTTTCTTATTTGAAAATAAAGGCCAAAACAAAAGAGGAAAAATTGCACAGGTGATCATGGCATAAGGCACACTTCCCGTTTCTGTTAAAATATAGAGAGGATAATCATAGGGCGTCATTAAATCATTGTTATTCCACTGCCATGCAAAAATCCAAGCAAAAAAAGGGACAATACAAAGTAATAAGGTATATAATGACAATCTTTTTAACATGTTTATAACCATAACATTGAAAATCTGAAAGAATTGCATTCTATCAGATAAAATGTAAAAGAATAAGGATTGATTATGGCAAAAATTCAACGCGTCACCGAAGCCAATTTGCCAACAGAATTTGGGGTGTTCAAAATCGTCGGATTTGAATTTCCTGATACGAAAAAAGAACATGTGGCACTGGTTTTGGGGGATATCGAAAATACAGACGAGCCGATCCTTGCTCGTATTCATTCAGAATGCCTAACAGGTGATGCCTTACATAGCTTAAAATGTGACTGTGGTTTCCAGCTAGCAGCTGCATTACGTCAAATTAGCGAAGCAGGAAGAGGGGTATTGCTCTATCATCGGGAAGAAGGGCGTGGCATTGGGTTAATAAACAAAATTAGAGCATATGCGTTACAAGATCAAGGCATGGATACGATTGAGGCAAATCTCGCTTTGGGATTTGCTGCTGATGAACGTAACTTTGAAGTCTGTGCCGATATGTTCGATTTATTGGGGGTAAAAAAGATCCGTTTACTCACTAACAATCCCAATAAAATTGAGACCATGCGAAAATCGGGAATTAACATCGTAGAACGCGTTGCCCTTAATGTTGGTGAAAATCGTTACAATACTGAATATTTGGATACAAAAGCCAAAAAAATGGGACACTTTATTGTACATAACCAGCAAAAACATCTCCTTGAATGTCCTTACTGTTCTGAAGAAGTCCCGACTCAAAACAAATAATGATAAGTTGCCCACTGATACCGTGGGCAATCTATGGATAAAACCGACCGCACTGTTATCTCACTTTTCTAATAACCTACTTTACGATACAGGTCCTTACTGTACAACACCCCTGTCGGATTATTGTTCTGATAACCCGCAATACTGGAGTGAATAAAAATTGGCATCGTTTCTTGAAAGAGCGGTAACACTACGTAATCTTGTTGTAATTTATTTGCTATTTCATGATATAGCTTTTCACGTTCAAGTGGTGTTTGAACAGATAATGTTGCTTCAGCTAATTTATCCACATCTACATTACGATACCCCATTTTATTATCAGGGGAATGAGAATAAAACAAATATAAAAATGCCATAGGATCAGAATAATCCGCGCACCAGCCAGAGCGAATTAACTGAAAATCCCCCGTCGCCCTTTTAGCCAGGAGTTGTTGCCAGGAGACAGGTTCAGCACTTACACGAATCATGTCAGATTGTGACCACATTTGAATTAAGCGTTGTGCAATACTGGCATGTACCGTCCCTTGATCGTAAGTCAATTTTAGCTGCAAAGGTGAAGTTTCTGTGATGCCATGTTGTTTTAATATTTGCTCCACTACCACAGGTTCCCATGCTGATTCAGAAATCATTTGCATTGAATCAGGCAAAAAATGGGGGGTTGCCCACATCTGTGGGACCACCTCTTGCACGATACGTTGACTCGAAATCATCGAGGTTAACGCTTGACGCACCGCTTTTTTTTGCAATAGTGGATCATTGAAATTGAACTCATAGTAGTAAGTACAAAGTTTAGGAAAATAATGCAGATCATGCTGAGTTTGCTGTGATTCAACCACAATATCCATTTCTGAAATAGGCTGTGATGGGGCTATTTTTTTATAATCAACAAACTTAAACGCCGCCTGCTGATTTGCCCAATAATGCACATTTTTTTCTAAATGAATACGATCACCCTGTTGCTGCATCACTCGATATGCACCATTTCCGATAAATTGTTCTGTCACGGATTGGTAACGTGGTAATAATGCCACATGCGCAAGCATCGCGGGTAATTGTGGAGTGGCTTTATCCAATTGAATACGCAAAATCGTAGGCTCAACCGCTTCTACCCCTAATTTTCCTACAGGCATTTCACCTGCCAATACCGCACGACTATTCACCACATTCAGAAAAGTGAAATACGATCTTAACGGGTTGTCTGTCTCAACTAACTGTTGCCAACTCAAGACAAAGTCCTGTGCAGTAACCGCTTCCCCATTTGACCATTTGGCATTATCACGCAAGATAAACAACCAGGTTTTATAATCTTCCGTCTCCCAACGTTCAGCCACAGCAGGAATCACCTGACCATGTTTATCATAAGCCGTTAGCCCCTCCAAAACATCTTGTAAAAACGTCGCCTGTGCCGTATTCATCGCTTGGTGAGGGTTAAAAACTAAATCGCTATATACACCACGGGTTAATAATTCCCGAGAAGGTACTTTCTCACTTTGCATCGTCTCTGGAGTAGGTGTTTTTTCAATGGTAACGACTTGTTGTGAAGGTTCACAGGCGGCTAGAGATAAAATAAGAAAAACGAAGACCGCCGTTTTTAACGCTAACACACGGCTTATTCTTGAGAGAGGTATTCTTGAAAAGAAGGCAAAATAATTATGGCTAAACATTGAATCAATTCCTACAAAATAATCGGTATTATACAAACAATGTCTAGCCAATACTAACTATTGCTTCGCGGTTTTAATCCAAAAGAAGAAAAACCAATATTTTGTTAATAACACTAAGATGATAATGGTACGTCCAACTACACTTGGTGTGAAATAAAACCCAATCGATAACATGATCGTCGCAAATAAGAGAATCCAAAATTTTGATTTTTGAGTTAATGAACGATCTTCTTTAAAAGATTTAAGATGTTTGTTATAGAGCTTAGTTTGCATAAACCAGTTATGTAAACGATCAGACCCTTTTGCAAAAAAGAATAACGTGAGTAATAAAAAAGGCGTCGCTGGGAGCAAAGGAAGCATGATCCCTAACACGCCTAATCCAAGAAAAATAAAGCCTAATAAAATATAAATTGGTTTCATAACGATCCTTTTGAATAAAAACGATTATCAATTATCTACAATTTTTTCGCTTTTTCAAGCTGGATATTATAAAATTTTGCCCCATATAATGAAAATCACATTTATTTGAAAGGAATATCATGACAAATCCATTATTGACTTTTTCTGGTTTACCTCCATTTTCGCAAATTAAACCAGAACACATTCAACCTGCAGTTGAACAATTGATCCAAGAATCACGTACAACAATAGACTCCTTAGTTAAACAATCGCACTTTACTTGGGATAACTTTATTCTGCCATTGACGGAAATAAATGATCGCTTTAATAAAGCGTGGTCTCCTGTCTCTCATCTCAATGCGGTAAAAAATAGTCCCGCACTGCGTGAAGCATATCAGGCTTGTTTACCTTTACTTTCCGAATACAGTACTTGGGTAGGTCAACATGCTGGCTTATACCACGCTTATCAACAACTCAAGAATAATCCAGAATTTGACACGTATGATGTTGCGCAGAAAAAAGCAATTGAAAATGCACTTCGTGATTTTAAACTCTCGGGTATTTCCTTACCTATTGAAAAACAAAAACGTTATGGCGAAATTTCTGCGCGCCTATCTGAATTAAGTGCACAATTTAGTAATAACGTCCTTGATGCCACAATGGGTTGGGATAAAGTGATTGAAGATGTCACGCAATTAAAAGGTTTACCCGAGTCTGCATTGCAAGCCGCAAAACACTCGGCAGAAAGTAAAGGATTAACGGGCTACCGCTTTACTTTAGAAATCCCAAGCTATTTACCAGTCATGACTTACTGTGAAAATCGTGAATTACGTGAGGAAATGTATCGTGCTTTTGTTACTCGAGCGTCTGAACAAGGACCTAATGCAGGCAAATGGGATAATACTGCAATTATGGAAGAAACATTAGCATTACGTGTTGAGCTCGCTAAATTACTGGATTTCAGTACCTATACTGAACTTTCTCTTGCCACTAAAATGGCGGAAACACCACAACAAGTTCTCGACTTTTTAGATAATCTCGCCGTACGTTCAAAAGCACAAGGAGAAAAAGAACTGGCTGAGTTAAACGCATTTTGCCAAACTGAATTTAACGTTCATACGCTTGAGGCATGGGATATTGCTTTCTATAGTGAAAAACAAAAACAGCATTTATATGCTATAAATGATGAAGCACTACGCCCTTATTTTCCAGAAAATCGCGTGCTCTCAGGACTGTTTGAACTCATTAAACGTCTCTTCAATATTCATGCGGTTGAACGTTTTGATGTTGATACCTGGCATAAAGATGTCCGCTTCTTTGATTTAATAGATGAAAATAACCAAGTCAGAGGGAGTTTCTATTTAGATTTATATGCTCGTGAGCACAAACGAGGTGGCGCATGGATGGATGATTGCATTGGGCGTCGTCGCAAAGCGGATGGGACTATTCAAACTCCAGTAGCCTACCTTACTTGTAACTTCAATGCGCCTATTGGCGATAAGCCTGCTTTATTTACACATGATGAAGTGACCACATTATTCCACGAATTTGGTCATGGTATTCATCATATGCTTACACAAATTGAAGTCGCGGATGTTGCTGGCATTAATGGTGTACCATGGGATGCCGTCGAACTACCTAGCCAGTTCTTAGAAAATTGGTGTTGGGAAGCCGACGCACTGGATTTTATCTCTGGTCACTATGAAACAGGCGATCCTCTACCAAAAGAAAAATTAGAGCAATTGTTAAAAGCTAAAAATTTCCAAGCCGCGATGTTTGTATTACGTCAATTGGAATTTGGTCTATTTGACTTCCGTTTACATCACTATTTTGATCCTGCAAAACAAAATCAAATTTTAATGACGTTAAATGAAGTAAAACAACAAGTTGCTGTTATTAAAGGCGTGGAATGGGCACGTACACCGCACAGTTTTAGCCACATCTTTGCTGGCGGTTATGCAGCAGGCTACTATAGCTATCTTTGGGCCGAAGTCTTGTCTGCTGATGCCTTCTCTCGTTTTGAAGAGGAAGGAATTTTTAATCAAGAAACAGGAAAAGCCTTTTTAAATGCGATTCTTTGTCGTGGGGGGGCTGAAGAGCCAATGACGTTATTTAAACGTTTCCGAGGTCGTGCGCCTCAGCTTGATGCGCTATTAAGACATAAAGGTATTGCGAATTAATTGATTCACAAATACACAAAAGACCGCATGGATATCCAGTGCGGTCTTTTTTTATTTTATATTGTGAATTAGCTTAACCAGCCTGCTTGTTGCGCAATAAATAATAAAGTAAATGACGTTAAATAGAACAAACCAATTAAAGATAACCAGAATAAGCCACCTTTCACTCTATGCTCACCTTTTAAAACAAGAGAAAGATTTAAGTAAGCAAAGACTGGGGTTGAAACAAACGACGCAATCATGGCAAATTTCAACATTGGTCCCACGGCATTGTTAAAATAGAAAATAATCGCTAATCCTGAAATTGCTGCAAGAGTGATAGCAATATTCAAGAAACTAGGACGACTTTCTTGTTTGCCTAAAATTAAACGCAAGCTTTCAACGTTAGTACGGGAATAACCATCAATTACCGTAATTGTCGTACCAAACATACACATGAAAGCGATGAATGCAATTAAACCTCTTGCCCATTCACCAATCGTTGAAGAATACATATTAATGAGCTGAGCAATATATTTTCCTCCCACCATTTGGACGGTTTCACTCGAACCATGTTGAACTAACGCCCCTAATGCTAAGAAAACTAATGCTAAAAGTGCGGTACCAATATAACCGACATTAAAGTCCCAAATCCCATCTTGGTAAGACACTTTTGATACACGACGTTTTGCAATTACCCACATTGAGTTGATCGCAGAAATTTCAATTGGCGCAGGCATCCAGCCCATTAATGCCACAATAAACCCTAAAGCAGCAAGGTTCCAAGGACTTGCGCTCACATAATCAGCAGGCGCCACACCTTGGATGCCATTACGACCTAACGCGATCACAACTGCCGCAACCGTTGTAATTGTTAAAGCAATCATAATCAATTTCGATAAGCCATCTAATAAACGATATTTACCTAATAACAAAATTAATGTACTGACACCAATCACGACAAAACTTAGTGTCGGTACAGGAACTTGGACAGGTAAGACGAACGTTAAGATGGCAGCACATAAAAGCCCTACAGCTGCGGTATTGATAACTGTTGCAAAAACATTCATCAAAAAGAATACCCATAAATACACTTTTCCTTTTTTCAAATAACCTTGTAATAAGGTCTCTCCAGAGTCTAAAGTATATTGCACACCAAAACGGAAAAATGGGTATTTAAAGAGGTTCGCTAAAATGATAATGATAGCAAGTTGCCAGCCATAAATAGCACCAGATTGTGTTGAAGCGATAATATGTGAGCCACCTACTGCAGCAGACGCCATTAAAATCCCAGGTCCTAATGCAGCCAACTTTGTGTGCCACGTTGATTGTTCAAATTGTTGAGTTGTTTCTGTCATAATTGATTCCAAAAGTCATTTTATTATTAATATAAACATTGAATGTAACAATGTTTTAACAATATCGTATATTTGTTATTGTCAGTCAACAGAACAAAAAATAAACAAAAAAGAATTTAACTCTGAATATAATTGGCTATTTAGTATAAAAAACCAAATTACGACAAATTGTTACCCCAAATGTGTTGTTGTACAAAATACAGGCTGGAATAAAATAAATTTGAAAAAATATCAAAACCAAAGAGAAAAGCATTGAAATAAAGGCAGAAGGTAGAA